>NZ_JAKUGX010000003.1:0-244714 GCF_022664195.1 Bacillus cereus group sp. BfR-BA-01316 | reverse complement strand
TTACGTATGGGTTACTCGATAAAATTTGAATTTCTCTTTCTGTAAATAGCTTTTTTGTCATTTTGAACATTCTCCGATCCCAATTTTCCTCTTATTATACAAGAAATACCCTATAGAATAGACTTTTTTTAAGTGTCTATTCTATAGGGTACATTTTATTGTATTGCACTCTTCTTTTTATAGAAATTACGATACAATAACAAAAGCCCATCACTTAATCCTTATGTATAGTGATGGGCTCTACCTATATTTTTCTATGTTCAAAAGAATGGACAATCTAACTGATCAACAGATTCCCACGATTTTTTTTTTACGTTTTCGGTGGATTTACTATTTTCTAGTGATACGTTTTTAAATGGATTCATTTCAACTTTTAATAGAGATGACGGTTCTACATATAAAGAAAAAACATGGCTACTTGGCAAGGTTTTTGATACATCAATATCTCCTACTTGTTTAAATAATTGCTGGGCTGCAAAGAAAAAGAAATTAGTTGGATTAGATTGTTTATTAAGCCAAGCAATCATTTCAGGCGATACTGATTTATTAATATTAATTTTCACTCGATCACCACGTTTATATCGCCTAGATCGCATACTTCCACCAACTAACTTATCGTTAAGTTTGTGAACCCTAACTCTTTTTGCTTATGCTCTCTATATTTTGGCGAGCATGTATATACTAATAACCCACGAGCATTGGTAAATAACGGGTTATCTACAAAAATCACATTTTTCAAGCGTCCTTTTTGTTTTAAAATCATTTTCAAGCTATTTTTAATAATAACTGCACCCCCACCATAAATAAATACATATGGATCGTCTTTCATATCATCAATTTTGTTAATAATATCCGTTGCGACACGTGCTGCTAAACCTAAAAACGCTGGTTGTGATTCCTCAACTAACAATGCATTTCTTGGGTGCTTTTCATTTAAATAAATTTGGTTAAATTCTGTAATACTATCAATTGTTTTCGTAGGATATTTCCGATTCCACCTCGTAATAATTTGTAGTAACGTTTCTTTTACACCGTACGATAATCCTTTACTTAATTGCGGACGGAAATTTACCCCTAATGAAACAACTTCTTCCGTTGTCCCCGCGCCAATATCAAAAGACAATAAAGTTTTATCTACAAAATCAATTTCTGAAACTTGATTTTGTTCACATTCTATTTTATGTTTCACAACATTTCCTTCCTCATCATATACAATACCCCACGTCCCAGAAGCGCCTTCAGGTAGACATTTACAAAACTCAATAGAAACATTAATCGTAACATCGCGCCCATTTGGATAATGGAATATGACCTTGTGATTACCCATATACCGTTTCGCATTTTCAGCAGCGATTTCCTGTGTAATAAGTTGCATTGGAAGAGCCACCGATAAATCATAACGAATATTAATATGACTTGAAGTTGGACTTTGACGCATAGCACTTATCGCTAAACCTGAAAGGATTGTAATAACCATTAACTCATCAGTAGATTTATTTGATTTCTTCTCTACTTCAGTACCTTTTAATTGATCTTGAATCACTTTTTCTCCAACGATGTATCGTACGTTATTTAACATTAGCGATGGAGAACTAATGGTCACATCAATGTGATTCTCTAATTCTGACGATGAAACATCACCTTCATCTAACAACCCCGTAGGCTCACCTATATATAAAGAATAAATACTCGGAATAAAAATAGGTTCCTGCCCTTTCACCATTAACTTCAAACCATTATTTCCTGCATCTGCACCAGCTTTTAAAAGAATAGACATAACTACCCCCTAATTTAATCTGACATCCCTTCCAAATATATGCGAGCCCATTCTTTTACATTCAAATGTAATTTAATTTTTTCTTCATCCTTTAAACAAAATATCACAAATATTCATTTCTCGTGTAAAAAGCATTTGACATAAAACTTTTCCAATTTTATACTATGATTGTAAAGAGTTTTTTACAATCGTGGAGGTGCAATTATATATTGAATACTAAAAAGATTATTTTTGTAATCATTGTTTTATCGTTAATCGCGATACTCGGACATGGCGCATACAAATACGCAACTGAAGGTTCAATTTTGGGCGGAACGATTTTCGCTGCTTCTTTAATACTTAGTAATTTAATTAATCATATTACATGGGGAGATCCAAACGGAGTATCGAAAGAAAGTCAAGATGAGATGGGACAACAAATTACATATAAAAGCTTTAAAATCGCGTATTTTGTGCTTGTAGGTGTTATGTTCCTTATATTACTCTGCTCAGAAGGATTTTCTATGGGTTCCAATTTAGATGGTGTAAAAAACCTTCCACTCTTTATTGCACTCTGTTCTTCCTTTCTTATTTTCCCTATTGTTGAACTCATTGTCGCAAAACAATATAAATAAAAAATGTGGTTTTCTATATGCAGAAAACCACATTTTTTATATTCAAATCCCTTCTACTATTGCTTTTAACTTTTTCACAGTCCGCCAGTTCCTTACTGTAGCTGGCGTATGTAATTTTTGAAACTGGTTCATTAGTTTAGAATTCCGAATGCTTTTTTTGAAAAATAAATACACTACTGTTCCTTCGATATGGCAATCTTCTATGTCACTTTTGTACATAAGTAACCGCTTACTGTCTTCTTCAGAAAGTGGATTAGCTAAAAAGGCCACATGTACACTTTCTCCTTCTAATAACGAATGGGTCTCGTAAGGACACTTTTTAATAATATTAATAAATTCATCATTTGCTCTTAACATGACCGGAACATCGAAATCAAAAACGTTCTTAATTTCACATTCAATCCGTTCCTTTAGAAAACTTATATCATCTTCTGATTCAAATACTACATTTCCACTTTGAATATATGTTTTCACTTGTTTTAACCCTATTGATTCAAACAGTTTTTTCAAATCTGCCATTTTGATTACTTTATGTCCACCTACATTAATCCCCCGTAGTAGTGCAATATAAATTGTCATATAATTACCCCTCACGTATTTAAATGCTTAGCAATCGGTTTGTTTTGCACATTTATATTTCTCGGATACTGGCTTTAATTCTTCTAACATAGCATGCATGGACAATATCTCAAACAAAAAAACTTACTACATGATTTTTTTCAAGAGTAAGTTTCTTTTCATTATTTTGCAATAAGTAAATGCAATATTAATTGTTGTCCAATCGGTCCCATTCTTCTATACCCTTTATCTTGAAACCCAACTTTTTCATATAACTTTTGTGCCGGAATATTTTTTTCATTTACAGCAAGAATCACTTCATTTTTTATTGGATAATAATATTTTACAAAGTCTTGTAATAACGCCAATGATTTTTTAGCATATCCCTTCCTTTGTTTATTATGATTAACGGAAAAAGAAGTTAAAAGTATGGCATCCTTATTTTCTGTAAACTCCTGTACTCTGTCACCTGTTTGTAATGCGAATACACCGACAGGTACTCCATTATAATCTAAAATAATAACAACATTTTTAGTTCGATCATTTTTCGCTTTCTCCAGTAATTCACCTGGATTCGCCGTAAATTGAACTTGTTCACTTGGTAAAGTAAATGATTGTATTATCTCTTTATACTGCTCCTTATACGGAACTAATTGTATTTCCCCTGTATGTATGTTCATGCTTAACTCTCCCATTCCTTCAAGTTATTAACTTAAACCTTGCTGTGTTTTAGAATGCACCTTTCCATCCAAAAATGTAATTTCAGCAAATGATTTTGGATCGCTGCCTTTCCAAGCAAAAATTTGTTTAATTTGTGTAGAATGTTCTTCCCCTTCTTCTATGAGTAAATCCCCTTCAAAACCGATTAAATCTTTCACTTCTGTATAAGTCATTCCTTCATTAATATTTGAGAAATGATTTATATTAATGGACTCTTGCTTTTTATTTTCCGTTATAGTAGAAGACGTAGCTGTTTTCTTCTTCACTTCTTTCTTCTGTTCACACGCTGTCATACTAAAACCTATGCATAAAACACCTAATATGAGTGCGCTTTTTTTCATCATAACGGTTGTCCCTCCCCTCATTATTAAACCATATATTCCCTTAAAAATAAACTGAATATTTAATCTTGAAGAAAAATCCCGTACAATTTAGTACGGGATTTTCACTATTTTTTCAAATGGTTATTTGACTGATCTTCTTGTTCTTTTCGTAGTTCTTGTTCTTCATCTTTTGGTAATTGTTTATCATTATCTTTAATCGGATTCGTTTCTCTATTTTCAATCATATCATTTGGAACTTGCGGCATTACTCGGCCAACAATTGCTGCTAGTTCATCAAGTATACCTTCACCAGTTTTACCTTTTTTAATTTGCTTACCTATTTGTTTTAATCTTTCATACGTATCAACATCTGCTACAACGACTGCATTAGCACCATTTGGGTCATTCTTCAAACTTTCTGCTACGGAGTACTTAATTGACTCAACACGAGTTCGATCAAGTTTCGCTTTTACATCAATACCTACAACAGCATATTTCCCCACTACTACCGCTGTCGCATCATTCACACCTGGTACACTTGCAGCTAAAGATGCTAAATGATCAGCAGCTTTTTCGTTTGGCTTATTTGATTTGTTTGTATAATTAACATTTTTCATCGAGACATTTTTTTGTTCTGGCTTTTCATTAGGATTGTCTTTTTTTCCAATGCTACATCCAGTAATGACGAAACAAAGCATTAACATATATATAATGATTTTCATTATTTTCACCACTTTATCATTGATGTTTAATCATAAATTTTTTCAACAGCTTGCATCTTCTTCACTTTTTCTTCTGCACCGCTATTTGCGTTAATGAAAATTTGGTACGTATCTTTCCCTAAAGTACCAATAAATTCATAACAAAGTACTTCATTATGCAAGTCATTTACTACTACAGCTTTACGTTCCTCCATAACTTTTACATCGGGGTTAATTTTCTTTTTCGCCTCAGCAGCAGTTAGCTTCGCACTCGGAATTGTTCGTTTTTGATGCGATGCTAAATATTCCTTTGCGGAAAAACCAACAATCGATCCATCATCTAAAGCAATTTTCATTTGAATTGCTTCTGGATAAATACGCACTCCATTTTCACTTACAACGTACGTAAACACACCGATATTATCATATTGAGAACTATCAAACAGCTCCATATTTGTAAACTTGTGATCCTTTAAAAACGTCAATCCTTTACTTCCTGCATCATTTAAACTAATTTTTTGTTCTTTAATTTCTCGATTATTCATTACCCAAATTGGGTATCCACCTTTCCCAGTAATATCCATGTGAAATTCGTTGTTTGTTGCTGGATCTTTAATTTTCACACTGTAGAAAGATTCTTTTGCGCCTTTTCCGCTTTTCTCAACTTCTACTTTTTCATTTCCTTTTAAATTTAAAAATGATTTTGCGATTTTTGCAGCCTCATCTTTAGAAATCGCTTTACCCTCTGCTTCAAATCCGCCCTTTTTATTTTTTTGTGCACTTGTAAAAGTAGGACCGAAATTAGTAGATGAGTATGACGTTACATTCTTCTCTACTGTTTTTAATCCATCAATAATTGTGTTATCTGCTGGATCTTGATTAGACGCAAGTGCCAGTTCTACATCCATCCAGCGTAAATTATTTTTCAAAACAAGATGTTGCACTTTTCTTAGTTCATCCTGTATATTTCCTGCATTTGAATATAAAGTTTGCAATGTTTTATACTCTTGATCATTTAGCGGTTCTTTTTCTAAATCACGAATCGCTGCACGATAGCTAAAATCACCGATATTCGCTAAAAATTCTTCCGTTTTATTAAATGGCATTAATGTTAATGGTAGTTGACCTACATCAGAACGAGCTTCAGATGTTAAACGCCACACATCTGCTAATGCTGGCGATAGAGACGCACGTGAATTCATCGCAAGTGTTGTCCCGATTTTATCGTGTAATAAGTCAACCTCATACGCTAAATCATGAAACGCGCGCTGATAACTATTTTCCGCTCTAATTAATACTGCATTTTTTTCTTGATGCTCTTTATAGCCCCAATATCCTGTTCCGACTACACCTATTGTTAATAATACAATGATAATACCTCTTAACATGTTTCCACCTCCGCTCTATTTACAGAAAATGTGTTTGCCGATTTTTTTAATTTGTGGACGAGTCCAAATCCATTTGCTTGTCGCAGTATCTGGATTGAAATAATATAGTGCATTCCCTGTTGGATCCCATCCATTGATTGCATCTAATACGGCTTTTTTCGCATTCTCATTTGGCGTTAAATATATTTGTCCATCTGCTACTGCTGTAAAGGCTCTCGGTTCAAAGATTACACCTGAAACGGTATTTGGAAACGATGCACTTGTGACACGATTTAAAATTACCGCAGCCACTGCAACTTGTCCTAAATATGGCTCGCCACGTGACTCTCCGTATACAGCGTTTGCCATTAACTGAATGTCATTTTGAGAATAACCGTTTGGAACATTTGTCCCTTTACTTTGTGGTGGTTTATTTTCTTGTGCAGTACCACCGCTATTCCCTTTATTAGTTGTAGTACCTTTATTAGCGGTCGACTTATCATACTTCGTCGCTTTTACAAGCATTTGCTTCGTTTTAGCACCCGCTAAACCATCAACCGGCAATCCAAATTTTTGCTGAAAGTTTCGAAGTGCCCAATATGTACCCCATCCGAAAACACCATCAACTTTCCCCGTATAAAATCCGTTATATTTCAAACGAGATTGTAATTCAATGACATCTTCTCCAGATGCTCCCCTTTGGATAACTTGATTAGAAAAGGCTTCTACATTTTTGGTTTGTATACTACTTACCATTAAAGATAAGCCAATAAAGGTAAGTAAAACCGCTATCTTCAAAAAACCTTTTTGACGCATATATTTCCCTCCTTAATTACAGTAATGAATTCATGGTTATGTTTTGTAAATGTGAAGCTTTTATGTAAAGAAGACAAAAAAAGCCAAACTTATATGCTTGAAGATATATGCACACAATATAAAAAAAGAGTAAAAGGAGCTTATTATGAAGTATTTCTTCACACGTATAGCATTCTCGATTTTTTTACTAACAACATGTTCAAATATATATACTGGTCCATCTATAGTTCACGCACAGCCGCCCTATGCAAAATGGGGTAAACTGGCCGTTGAAAAAACGAAAGAACAATATCCGAAAGCAGAGATTATTGATTACCTTCATATAGGTAGAAAACCAAAAACTGTTCAAATAACAGTTGAAAAATTTAAGCTGTGGCTGCGTGAAGGTGGGAAAGAATATGGTGTTTTTGTTGATGTAGAATTCGATACGAAAACAGAGAAATTTTTAAAGATGTCATTTCAGAAAACAAATCGGTAAAATAAAGAAACCTCCGTCTTTACATACAGACAGAGGTTTCTTTATGTACTTCTTACTTAATAAGGAGGATTATTTTTCATATGCAAAGATCGATTCCCTAACATTTTTACTAATCCGCAAATAGCTCCAATTACAACCGCTATTCCGATACTATATAAAAGTACTTTCCCATATCCACCTATTCTCGGATCGAGAAACGGATATGGGTACCAATTAACGAATGGACCGCGCATTAAGCTATAGACAACATATAAAAGCGGGAGAATCAGCCAACTAGTAGCTTGTTTCCACGTGATTGTCTTAGTAGGTGGATTTATAACCCAATCTAAAATCATTGCTAATGGCATGATGTAATGAAGCACAGTATTTATCCACGGTATCGGCGTTTGAAGTGATTCTTCTAATCCCCTTAATAACAAAAAATAAATAAGTCCTGTTGTCAGTATGTAAACTGTAGCTGCACCGCGAAGAACTCCAAACTGCTCGGAACGTCCGAGTGTGGCTGTCCCCAAACTACTTAATAGCAGAATTACCGCCACTAAAATGTTGCTTTCAATTGTGAAGTAACTAAAAAAATTAACTGGATTGAACGGTTTCATTTGTGCTCTTGTAACAAATTGAGTAATAAGTGCACTAAACGCTAGAAGACTTAATAACAGTCTATAAATCGCTATCATTTTTGTACTTCTCATAAAACACCTCCTTCCTCTTCTTATTTATGATTGGAATTCTCTTTTATATGCTCTATAAATAACTTTAATGGTACGAGGCCACGTTTTGGCATGTGACTACTAATTACAGCTACGAGCTCTAACTGCGGAATGATAATAATGTATTGCCCTCCATATCCCATAGCAAAATACATACAATACGGTATGTGAAATCTTTCGTTATTTAATACCCACCAGTGATATCCATATGCCCCGACATGTTCATACGTTTCAAATAGAGCCTCACCTGATTCTTCTAACCATTTCGATGATACAATTTCATTCCCCTTCCAATATCCATTGTGCAAACATACTTTTCCTAACTTTAATAAATCTATAGATTTCATTTTCATACCAAATCCGCCAACATATATACCTTGCGGGTCTTGTTGCCACTCATACTCCGTAATGTTTAACGGCTCAAATAAATACTTTTTCGCGAACTGCTCCGTCGACATTCCAGTTGCTTGTTGAATGATGTAACTAAGTAAGTGAGAAGAACCTGAATTATAATTCATTTTCGTACCCATTTCTTCAATGAGCGGTTTTTCTAAAATGTATTGCACCCAATTGTGTGATTCCACAAAATCATTTGGGAAAACAACCCCATTTCCGAACTCTTGCCAATCTTCTCCTGTTGTCATCGTTAATAAATGATACAGCGTTAGTTCCCTCTTTTTCTCCGGTACATTTGGAATCCATGTTGTGATTTGTGTATGTATATTATTTATAAATCCTTTATCAATTGCGATACCAATTAATATAGATACGATACTTTTTGTAATCGAATTAATTTTAAATAAGTCATTTGCACAGTCTATCGTTTTATAGTATTCAGTCGTTAATTCCCCCTTTTGATAAACAAGAAATGTATTAACTTTTTTCTTTTCAAATTTACTTTGTAATTGCTCGAAATTCAAGTAGTCTTCCTCCATCTAAATGATTATGTAATATTTGTTGTTCATCTCGTTCTCTCTATTAAATCATATTTGTTTTTAAAACAAAAAAATAAACTTGCCAGCCTTTATCAGCTGACAAGTTTATTCTTATAATTTCGTTCGAACGTTCCAAAGCTCTGGGAAGAAGCATTGATCAAGCACTCGCTTTAAATAAGATACGCCAGAAGAGCCACCTGTTCCCATTTTATGACCAATAATTCGTTCTACCGTTTTCATATGACGGAAACGCCATTGTTGTAGCCAGTCTTCAATATCGATTAATTTCTCTGCAAGCTGATATAAATCCCAATATTTCTGCACGTCCGCATATACTTCTATCCAAGCCGCTTCTACAGTTGCATCCTCTTCGTAAGGCTGCGTAATATCACGATTTAACACATCTTTATGAATTGGGAATCCTTCTTTAACAAGCGCTTGTATCGCAACGTCATACAAACTTGGTGCATGAAGTGCTTTATGAAGACGAGCATGTAATTCTAGGTCCTTTTCATAAATCTTTAATGCATGTGGTGTTTTATAACCAAGTGCATACTCAATCATTCGATATTGATATGATTGAAAACCTGAAGCCTGACCAAGTGAATCACGGAACTCAATGTATTCTGATGGCGTTAATGTCGCAAGAATATCCCAAGATTGAATAATTTGCGACTGAATTTTTGATACACGTGCTAACATTTTAAATGCAGGTGCTAATTTATCATTTTTAATAGATTCAATTGCTGCATTCAGTTCATGTAAAATTAGTTTCATCCAAAGCTCACTCGCTTGGTGAATAACGATAAATAACATTTCATCATGATGATCTGATAATCTTTGTTGACTAGATAATAAGCTATCTAGCTGTAAATACTCTCCGTACGTCATATTTTCCTTAAAATCAGTGTGAATCCCTTTTTCCATAATTACTTTTTCGTTTTCTTTCATATTAGTCAAACGCCCCTTTTATATATTTCTACTTATATTGGCCTAATAACAGCGCGAACTGGACTCCCATCTGCATCTGTTAATGCAAGTGGTAAGGCAATAAGTTCGTAATCGCCGTCTGCTACGTGATCTAGTACGACATTTTCTAAAATGTGAATTCCGTGTTTAAATAATTGATGATGTGCTGCTAGTTCTTTATCATCTAAAGGATCAACAGAAGGTACATCTACCCCAATTAAACGAATGCCCTTATTTGATAGAAAAGGTGCAATATCAGCACGTAAATACGGGATTTCTTCTGGGAATTCTTGCGCTTTACCATGTGAAGATGTACGTAATAATAATCGCTCTACACCTTCTAAGTTAAATCGTTCTAATTCCTTTTTACCGATACTCTCCAGCCCTGAAACATCGATAACTCGTGCTGCGCCTACATATACGTGTATATCTAAATCTAACACCTTCTTGCCGTCATTATCGAAATGAAAAGGTGCATCAATATGAGTGCCAGTATGGATACTCATCGTTAACTTTCCGACATTTACTGAACCACTGTCCTCTTTTGACCATGAAACCTCATACGAGAACGGTGTATCCCCTGGCCACGTCGCGATATCATTATTTAGCGGTTGTGAAATATCAATCCACTGCGATGTTTTCATGCTTAAGCCACAACCTCTCGCTTATTTTCAAAGTTTTTATATTCTTCCTCTTTCATAACTTTCTTTAAAATTTGTACAGAGTTCCATACTTCCTCATACGTATTGTATAAAGCAACCGGTGCAAGTCTAACTCCATTTGGAGCTCTAAAGTCTGGAATCACTCCATTTGCTTTTAACGCTTTACATATACGTGCCGCCTCAGCATGTTCTAAATAAATATGCCCGCCTCGTTTTTCATCCTCTAGCGGATTTCCGATTGTAAATCCCATATCCTTTAACTCTAATTGAATTAAATCGAGCATATATCTTGTTATATGTAATGATTTTTCACGTAATCTCTCAATGCCAGCTTCTTTAAAAATTTCAAGAGAACCAATTAATGGTGCCGTACTCAATACGTGAGGTGTTCCTATTTGGTACGCCCCAGCATGATCAGCTGCAGTTAATGAATGTTCCATATCAAACTGCTTATCTTTTCTAGAACTAAACCAACCAGATAATCCTGGCAGTCTATTAAAATGTTTTTTATTCACATATAACCCTGCTACACTACCAGGTCCTGCATTTAAATATTTATAATTACACCATACAGCGAAATCAACATCCCACTCGTTAAAATGATGCGGAATAGAGCCGATTGAATGACATAGGTCAAAACCGATATGAATACCACGTTTATGAGCTTCAGCTGTTAATCGCTTCATATCAAGAATCTGTCCGCTTCTATATAGTACAGAAGGCAATAAAATTAAAGCGATATCATCAGTCATCGCATGAATGATATCTTCCTCATTTAATGTTCTACCATCTCTGCTCTTTACTCTCATTAGGTGCTCATCTGGATCTAATCCTTTTAAACGAATTTGACTTTGGAGCGCATATATATCTGATGGGAACGTTAATTCATCAGCAAGAATTTTTGTGCGTATTCCTTTCGGCTCATAAAACGTCGCAATAACTTGGTGTATATTCGTAGTCGTAGAACCAGTTACAATCGTTTCTTCTGGTAAAGCACCAATAAGAGGTGCAGTCAATTCCCCTAGCTGTTCTGATAGGAAGAACCAAGGATGTTCTCCTTCAGTCCATCCATCAATTCCATACTCTTTCCATGAATCTAGCAACGTAAGTAACGATTTCTCTGCTCTTTTTGAAAGCAACCCTAAAGAGTTACCATCTAAATATATTGTTCCTTCTTTTTTATAAAATTCAGTTTGAAAATCTTTCAGTTCATCATGTTTATCACATTCAAGCGCATACTCATAAGTTGGTTGAAATGGTTCTTTATACATGGTGTCACCTTCTTTTAATTTTCTTTTTATTCTAACTAATTGAAATATATCACCTAAGTTGATATAGCGTCAATGATATTATGTCAGTTGACTTTATATACGAACTTCTTTTACAATACAATTATATTTTCAGATATTTCAGTAAAAAGAGGTGATTCCTTGAAAAATTCTACTCTTTCAACAAGAAAACACCGCTCCTTAGAAACAAAAAAGAAACTATTACATTCCGGTTATACTATTTTTATAAAAAACGGATTTCAGAAAACTACAATCACGCAAATTATTAAACATGCAGAAACTGGTTATGGAACAGCATATGTATACTTTAAAAACAAAGATGCTCTCCTCGTCGTTTTGATGGAAGATGTTATGAATCGCTTTTATGATATTGCTGATCGCTCTTTCTCCCCTCAAACAAAGACAGAAGCACACAGTATGATCCAAAGTCAAGTACGTGCTTTTTTACAATTAGCTGAGGAAAAAAGAGCACTATTACAAGTTGTGGAAGAAGCAATAGGAACCTCTGAAGAAATACGTCAAAAATGGAATGAAATCCGAGAACGTTTTGTAATACGTATTATGCAAGATATTACTCATTCCCAAGAAAATGGATTAGCACGAACTGCGTTAAATAAAGAGATTGTCGCACGCGGTTGGTTCTCTATGAATGAAATGTTCCTCTGGACAATTGTGCAAAATGATAAAGAGATAGATTTAGAAGAAATTGTGTATACTTTGACGGAAATGTATAAGACAGGGTTATATAAATAGCACATTATAACCTCAAAAAACCGTTACTCAATATGCTTAGTAACGGTTTATTTTAAATATTTTATTACCGATACAAAAATACAAAATAGCGATGCAAGTAAGAGAATAATCCCCAAATTTTTATTCTCTTTTTCATCTTTCTTAAAATTTTGCACCCCCATACCAGCTAACATAAATCCTAGAAGCAATTGTAGAATAAGCATACTTTGTTTCGAATCATCATTCCAACTATAGATGGAATAGACCATTACAATAATTGCGAGTATGAATGTGGTAATTCTAATCATAAGAACACCTCCTGTTTGATTCTATTGTTTTAACCTACTCACCATTCCAACAATAAACTTATACTCAGCTCTACTTTTTCTTACTTTCTTAAAACCCTCTTTCGTATCTAAAATAAAACAAGTTTTCCGTAACCAAATTCGTACATATAAAGACTCAAAATAAATCGGTTTTATAATTCCTCGTTCCTCAAATTCAGTTCCATCTTTATTTTCAGTTTCCGTTCGAACGAACCACCTATTCCCGATTCCAATTTCAATATACTTCACTTAAGACTCTCCTTTAGGAAATCTTTTTTTCTTAACATTCTATTATTTCCCTGGCAAGCGCATATTCCGACAGAACGTGAGCTCACAAAGAAAAAGTAGATTACAAAAATCTACTTTTATAACTTAAATTTTTGCATTCGTTTATAAAACGTACTACGTGGTACATCTAATAATTTTGTAGCTAATGAAACATTTCCGTTCGTCTTTTGCAACGCTTCCATCATGCTATCGCGCTGTACTTTTTCACGGAAATTTAGCGTATGTTCCTCTTTATTTTCTGTTTGTAATTCAAGTTGGTTTTGATTTCCCATCATCGTTTGTAACAAAAATGATATTTGCTTTTCGCATATTTCCCGTCCTTGCGACAAAATGTAAATGCGTTCTAATACATTTAATAATTCTCTTATATTTCCTGGCCATTTATGTTGTGTAAATTGAATGATAATGCTAGCGGGAAATTGAATATTCCATTGCTTTCGCTCGCAAAAATCTTGTATGAAATACGGGATATCTTCTTTTCTTTCTGATAATGATGGAACGTATATTGGATAAACGTGTAAACGATAATATAAATCTTGACGGAATTCCCCTTCCTCTACTAATCTTAATAAATCTTTATGCGTCGCAGTAATAACACGAATATTTACTGGAATTTCTTTTGAACTCCCAATTGGTGTTACTATTCGTTCTTGTAAAACACGCAAAAGTGCTATTTGCATCTCAGGAGGAACTTCTCCAATTTCATCTAAAAAGATTGTTCCTCCCTCCGCTTGTTCAAACTTACCTTTATATCCTTGCCTGCGTGCTCCTGTGAACGCCCCTTCAGCATAACCGAACAGTTCACTTTCCATCAACTCTTTCGGCAACGAACCGCAGTTAACAGCTATAAAAGGTCCACCTTTCCTTGGGCTATTTTCATGAATTGCTCTAGCGACATATTCCTTCCCCACACCTGTTTCACCACATACATATACACTAGCATCTGTCGGTGAAACAAGCTTAATTTCTTCTAATGTATGTTGAAATAAGTTGCTTGTCCCAATAACTCCAGGAAAAGAAATCCCTTTCATTAATGGAAAAGTAGAATATAAATTCGTTTGTTTATTTATTTCCCTTTAAATAAATACATTTCCCTATCAATCTATCATTACTATATACAGGTATTTCTAATTTAGTTTTCAATCCATTTTGCATTAAATTTTCAAGTTTCATTCGTGACCAATTAGATACTCGTTCGCGAACACTCTTACTCGCAGAAACGATAACATCACGATGGTTACAAATAACAACTTGTTCATCACTGTCAATTACATCTAAAAAGCGGTGAATTAAGTGTAGTTCATTTTGATGTATTTGAATGCTACATTCACGTTCAATCGCATGCGTAATTGAAGTTACCATACCGAGCATATACGGATGTGAAAACTCAATCGGACAAGAGAAATCAAGAACACCAATTAATTTCACATCATCATTATGAATGGGAGCTGCTGCACAACTCCAGCTATGAGATGCGACAGAATAATGTTCTGTACCAGTTATCATAATGGCCTCTTCAATTGCTAGAGCCGTACCAATAGCGTTTGTCCCAACTGCAGCTTCTGTCCATTTCACGCCTTCTATGAAATTAATATGTTTCGCTCGTTTTAATGTTTGTTTATTTCCACTTAATGAAAGCACATATCCATCTGGATCAATTAATAATGCCATCATTTGCAATTCATCAATTGTTTTCTTCATATTTTGTAAATGAGGTAATGCTATATCAAGAAAAATTTCACTCTTTTGCTTTTGATCTTGAAAAACAACAGAAGTCAAAATATTCTGACCTTTATTCATATGAGGATTTACATTTGCTTGTTTGCATCGATGCCATGACTCTGAAATTCTTTGATTCATACGATCAGAATCTAGAATGCCTTCATCCACAAACTTTTTCCATGTATGTAAGTAAAACGGTGAAGCTAACATAGTATCATCTCCCCTTTAATTATTTGGAGATTTTAAAACATACTTTTATTATAAAACTGGGTAAATGCATTTTCAATACAATTAGAAAGACGACACAAATATGTTAATAATTTGAATATCTTAATGGAGTTCTTTATATTTTTTAAATAAAACTATATTTTGTATAACTGATCCTAGTAAAATACAGAACCAAAACCACTTTATCGGATTATTATAAAAAAAGAATATCACCACTGCAACGATAAATAAAATAGTAGATGCTAAACTAAAATATAATTTCGTTCTAATCCCCATTTGGCTTCACTCCTCTATCATTTTACAGTACATAGTAACTCTTCATTTTTCATCTCTATTATGTACTCTCGTAAAACATATTCTTTCCCGCCATGTTTTTCATACCAATCATGTATTCTTTTAACATGCATTTTATCATTTCTAATTTCCGTTTCAATTTCTTCATAATCTTCATAACTATCATATTCCCATATTGCAAATACTTCAGTCGTACCATCATTATTACCTTTCATCCAGCGCCCTATTAAACGAGAACCGTACTTTAATTGATTTGGTAAATTTGTATCATTGAAATGATTATTAAATATTTCAATGAATTCATTTTTCACTATATAGTATTTCCTTCTGTAAAACATACTTCTTCACCTCTTTTATGAAAAGTACCATTCACCCTACCCATTACAACCGTATTGTAATACTTACCGTCCGACAGCATCTTATCATTTTTCAGAACGCCTTCTACTTCGAAGCCTAATCTTTTATAAAGCTGAATTGCTTTTGCATTTGTTTCTAACACTTGTAACGCTATCTTTTTCACTTCATTTGCATCAGCCCAATTGATAGATTCTTGCAAAAGATTTTTGCCAATCCCATATCCCCAAAACTCTTTTAAAATACAAACGCCAAACTCTACTTTATGAGACAATCTCTTTAAATCAGATCCTTCACATCTTAAAAATCCAACGATACGGTTATGAACTTCCGCAACTAAAAAGATATTTCTCGTCTTTTCACTATCCGTTTTTATTATTTGCTGAAATCCTTTCGTATCTATAAATCCCTCACCTTCTTCTCTATCCATATTTTCAGTTTCTCCATCGATTTGTACTCTTATTTTCGATAGCTGCTCTGCATCATGCTTGGCTGCAGATCTAATCGTATACTCTAGTCCTTTTATACAAAACTCTTTCCCTTTTATAATCATAGTAAACTCCTTTTGTTATTCAGTAGATTGGGCAATCACTATTTTTTTACCTTGATTCTCAAACTCTTGAATTATTTCTTTATGAGCTTCTCCATCTGTAATGATAAGATTAATTTCATTAAGAGACTCTCCTTTTATAAAACACTCGACACCAAGTTTATTATGGGATGCTAAACAAATATTTCTTCGAGCAATTTTGCTTACTGCTTTTCCGAAATAAGCAACTTCTGGTGTTGCAGTACTTATACCATATAATGAAACGCCACCACCTGTAGAAAAATAAAGATCAATAGTAAAACTACTAATCGATTCCGAGGCAAGTGTATCCGTCATATTTCCTGATGGTTTCACCTTGCCACCAATTAAGTACGTATCAATGTTCTCATATTCCCGTAACTTACTAGCTATTTCTATAGAATTCGTAATAACTGTAAATGATGTTTTAGGTAAATATTTTAACATTGCATAATGAATTGAAGCCCCACCAATAAAAACAGAATCTCCTTCTTGTATATAAGATGTAGCAACTTTAGCAATTGATTCTTCGTATATTGAACTATCACTATAACGCTTAAATGGTTCAGCAGCTAAGTTTCTCACTCGCGTAAGTTCAATTGCTCCCCCATGTGTCCTTTTTAACAAACCATCCTTCTCCATAATAGAAAAATCTCTTCTTATAGAATCGATAGACATATCAAATATTTCTGCAAGATCTTTTGCGATTACTCTTCCGTCTTTTTTAAGTAGCTCTAAAATTTTCTCTCTACGCTCTTCTGTGAACATGTTCTCACCACCGTTATTGAAGATTCAGAAATTTAATCCTTCTCATTCAATTATATGCATGTTTTTTCTGTTTTACAATATTTTCAATTCTTATTCTTCCAGCTTTATGCAAGTTTTTTCTTCTTTCTATTTAATTAATTTCAATACCAAATACATGCATATTTGCATATTCCACAAAAAGACTTCCATTTATTTTCCTGTTTATGTAAAATTATTCCTATGTTTTACTTTTTAATATAGAAAGGAATTACTATGAAATCTTTAATTAAAGTAACATGTACAGCATTAATATTTACAGGAATAATGGCAGGATGTAATGGTAGTACTACACCAAAACAAGAGAAGAGCGCTCTCGAAAAGAATGCAATGCACTATGGGGAAATAGTTAAAAACGAATACTATAGAGCAACAGTTGAAAATGCAAAATTCGAAAAAATAGACAAAGAGTGGCGTCTTACAGCTCGCGTTACAATTAATAATGCTCGTGTTGACGGACAAACCATAGATCTTTCAGAAATAAAATATTTCATAAAAGATGAAAAAACTGGTGAAAAATACGAAGGTGAATTTATACAAAATGAGAGCGCTGAAAAGGTTCCATCTGAGTTCTCTTTAACTACTGACGTTTTATTTGAAATGAAAACTTCACCTAAAGATTTAAATAATATGTATTTGTATATAGATAGTAAAGTTGCTCCATTAACAAATACATATTGGAAGCTTGATAATTTAGTATCTAAATAAAAATACCAGTCTTAAATGACTGGTATTTTTACATTCAAGCATTCAACTTTCACCAACATTTACACTGATTTTCTAATAACAACTTGAATAACATGAGCTAAACCAGTATGTCCTTTCCCTTCAATTCGCTCTTGTTCTCCATTAAAGAAATGAATTACCTCATGTTCTTCACACCAAGTAAGAATATCAATTGGATCATACAGCATATCAATATCTTTTGGCCCGCCAGTACCATAATTTAATTGCTGTTTCGAGTAAACTTCAATCATTATTAACCCACCAGGCTTTATCGTATGAATCATTTTATTTAATATCATTCTTTGATTATCAGTATGAAAATGTCCAAATACCATAATTGCCGCATCGAATTCATTAGCTGGTAAACTATCAGCTAATGAATTTACCTTTTTTGTATGCACTTTTACGTTATGCTTCGCGGCTAATTTTTTTGTTTTTTCTAATCCACCTTCCGAATAATCAATAGCTGTTACTTCGTGTCCTTGTCTTGCTAGAAAAATAGCATTTCTACCTTCTCCCTCTGCGAAAGCTATTACTTTATTGTGATTTACCAAACGAAATGCTTGTTCTTGAATAAATATATTAGGTTCTTCCCCATAAAAATATTCATCCGATTTAAATCGATCATCCCAAAAATTATTCATCTTCTTCTCCTCCTTCTAAATTCTAGTTAGAACCGCTCATCTGTAATATCGCTATTAATTGCTATCGCTGATTTATTTCCCTGTGATGCAGCAATACTTAATGAAGATGGCCCTTGAGTAATTGTTTCTCCTGCTAAGTAAATATTCTTTTCTGAAGTACGACCAAAATCATCTATTACAAAAGTTTCATTACTTTGCAGTTCACAACCAAGTTGTTCTATAAATCGATTTGGCCTAAAGAAAGAAGGTACTATAAATCCTCCAGATCTTTCGATATGCAAAACTGAACGAAACTCTACTTGGTTTAAATAACCTTCTTCACCATGTAGTGCATGAATAGGCTCTGTAATAACTCTTATATTTTTATTACACAGTTCATCCATAATAGGCTTACTTAACTCATTACCATTTGTTGCGATTACTAAATCTGTAGACCAGTTATAAACTAATTTTGTCATATGCAACGTATAATCTTCGTTTTCAGAAATAATAATGAGAGGTTGATCTTTTAATTCCCATCCATCACAATACGGACAACTAAATAAACTTTTTCCATAGAATTCCCGTACATCAGGGATGGATGGGAATTCTTCCTGTATACCCGTTGCTAATAAAACTCTTTCAGCTACATATTTTGTATGATCCGATGTCACAATCTCAAATAAACCAGTAGATTTCTTCGTTATCGTTGAAACTGTTTTTTTATAATAATGAACCGATGGATACTTCTTCAAATCGTTTAACCCTAATTCCTTAAACTCTTCTGGTTTAATACCATCACGTGTAATAAATCCGTGAGACTTTCGTGTTACACGATTCCTATTCGTTCTATTATCAAATAACGCTATTTGTTTACGAGCTCTCCCTAAAACTAAACTTGCATTAATTCCTGCTGGACCAGCACCTATAACAGCACAATCAATAAATTTCATAAATAAAAACCCTCCAATAATTAACATTTATATTAAAGATATTAAAGAGTGTTATTATCTTTAATATTATTAAAAAATAAAAGCGGATCAAAAATCCACCGTTATTTTCTTCGTAAGATCTGCTATTTTTTGATTTCTTAGCTCTTCTTCCATTTTCCCCTCTGCTTCAAGCATTACTTCATTTATTACACATCCAGGTTCATGATGCAAACAACATTCAAATAATGATGTTTTCCCTTCAATAGCATGTATAATATCTAAAAAAGAGATATCTTCCCAATTACTGCTAAGTGAATAACCACCTTTAGGTCCTGAGGATGAATGAATCATGCCTTCCTTAGTCAACTTTGTTAATATTTTTGACAAGTACGTAGGTGAAACTTTTTGCATTTCTGCTAATTGATGAACACTAACGAGTTTATTTGGTGTAGCCTTTGCAAGAAAAAGCATTGTATGAAGAGCATAATTTGTAGCTTTAGAATATTTCATATTGTAGACTCCTATTGTAGACTTCGTGTATCTACAATAACTTTATTTTTTTATCGTGTCAAACATTTGTAATGCACCAAGGGTTATCCCTTTTCGATTTGTACATCCTCTGCACAAATTATCACCTCTTTAAATGGACAATCAAATAAAACACCCAATTCAAAACCATCTTCAGTAAGCTCTATTTCATGATAAAGCCACCAAGCACCTTCTAAATTTTCCGGCATAAAACATTTCGTCACACCTGTAAAAGTTACTTGAAGTTTATCGAAATCACTAAAAGTGCCACTGCAATCTAATGTTATAGATAAAATATCTTCTAATTTTCTCTCTACAGTTAAAATTTCACTATCATGTAGTGATGCCTCATGTAACTGAACGACATTTGACGGAAGCGTTTTCTTGATGGAATTAAAATGTTCTAAGTATGATTGATCTAATTGAGCCATTCTTTTCTCATAATCTGCTGTCCACTCTATCAAAAGTTTCTTTAATTCATTAGGTGGATATTCTGAATCAATAGTGTTGTTATGGATTTAGTGTATTAGGAAGAAAATTTAATAAATCTTCTTTCCATTATTCTATTGAACCTATGTAATTCACAAATCCTGGAACTTGCATTTCTTTATACCAATCTTTTGTGAAATATTTCAAAAACATCTCTCCTAAAATATATTTATATCCAGAAAAAGTAATTAATCTATTTATTATATCATTCTAATAACTGTTTTTTCTAAAAAGAAAATGTAAAACTGTTAATATTCTGTTTATTGTTTCTAAAACTTCAGAATATTTACAAAAATATAAAACTAGATTACATTTTACTTGTACAAGATTTTCCTGTACAAAAATCTAAACAAAAAGGGATGGTTATATGTTGAAGAAATTAGTAGCAGGGACATTAGTAGCAGGTTTTGCATTAACTGGAGGATTAGGAGTAGTAAGTGCTGCAGAAAAAGATAATACAATTAAATCATTTGATTATTTAAAAGTTGATGAAAAGAATGTTAATTCATTTACAAAATTAAGCGATCAATCAAAAAAAGACATCCAAATTACTATGGTACTACCTAAGCAAAATGAAAATGGAGATTGGTTAGCTTATGGCTTTACTAGCAGAGAAACATTGAATGCTTTTATTGAAAAGGATAAAAAGGCACTTAAAAATCAAATTAACCCTTTAGGTAGTGGTGCTGGTAGTACCGATTTTTATGAGCATCAAAATAAAGGTGGACAGTATATTTATTGGAGCAGCGGCTTTAAAAACCTACCTTCTAGCTGGAACGACAGAATTTCTTCTGTAAGTACAGCTTCACCTTCTGCAAGTTATTCAACAACGCTATGGGAACATTCTTCAACTCAAGGATATGGAAAAGGTGTCTCCTTTAGACACTCTGATTGGTATGGTCAAACTGCTAATTTAGCTGCGGATTGGAACGATATAACTTCAGCAATTGAAATCAAATAGTAACAGGGCATTTCAATTGAATAGGTGGAACTATATTTTTATATAGTTTCACACAAATTGCTACTTAAATATTATTAGATAGTAGAAAGACCAGTCATTTTAGACTGGTCTTTCTACCTTCAAGCGTGCATAGCATGTCCTACCGCCTGAAGTAGTGCTTCATGAATCGCTTCAGATAAAGTGGGATGCGCTGCAATATAATCTCTCATTATATCAGCCGTTACTTCTGTATGAATCATCACCGTTCCTTGTCCGATTAGTTCGGTTGCACGAGGACCGATAATAGAGATCCCTACAATTTCTTGATATTTAGGCTCCACAATGACTTTTACTTTACCCGTTTGTTCTCCTAAAATAAGAGCTTTTCCGTTTGCAGTAAATGCGAATTCTCCGATGAGGATGTCACCATATTGCTCTCTAGCTCCTTTTTCGGTTAAGCCAACACTTGCAATTTCAGGAGCTGTATATATACAACGAGGTACAGCGTGATAATTTACTTTAACACCTTCTCCACTTGCATGCAGTGCTGCTGTCACTCCTTCATGAAAAGCTACGTGAGCAAGCTGAATCCCGCCAATAACATCACCCGCTGCGTAAATATGCGATATATTGGTTTGCATATGTTCATTTACAGTAATTCCTTTATTTGAAAACTGGATTCCAGCCTTCTCTAAACATAATCCTTGTACTCGTGGTTTTCTGCCAACAGAGACAAGAACATACTCAGGAGATACCTCGTAAATACTATCATTATATTCAAACGACGCTCGTTTTTTATGATTATTTAATCCTTTTAAAGCTGCTCCTGTGAAAATTTCTACGCCGTCTTTTTCTAGTTTCTCTCTTAAAATGCTTGCAATATCTTCATCTTCACCAGGTAGTAATTGCGGTGCCATTTCAACAATCGTTACTTTCGTTCCAAAACGACTATATATACTTGCAAACTCACAGCCTATTACACCACCGCCAACGATAAGTAATGAAGCTGGTATGTTTTCAAGAGACATTGCATGACTACTATTTAATATCCATTTTCCATCGAAAGGTGCGAATGGCAGCTCAGTCGGTCCTGATCCCGATGCGATAATGAATTGATTACCATCAACTACTTCTTCTTCCTTATTACCTTGCACAACTTGTAAACGATGATCCGTTACAAATTTTGCTTTTCCCTTTAAAACTTTAATTTTATTTTTCTTCATTAAATAATGTATACCTTGTACGAGCTGTGTAACAATTTGTGATTTTCTCGTCTGTATTTGTTTCCAATCAATTGATACATTCTGCTTATCTACTAATACTCCAAAACGATTCGCATAATTAATAATATCGTATACTTCAGCACTTTCTAACAATGATTTCGTAGGCATACACCCAACATTTAAACACGTTCCACCAAGATCTGCTTCATCAATAAGAACGACTTCTTTACCATTTTGAGCAGCGGTTATCGCCGCTACATAACCAGCTGGGCCGCCTCCAATTACAACTAATTTACTCATTTTCTCACCTTCTCTTTATAAAAGAATTGTTACAGGCTCTTCTAAATACTGTTTAATTGTGCGTAAAAACGCAGCTGCTGGTGCACCGTCTAATACACGATGATCGAATGTTAAACTTAAAGGTAACATACTTCCTTTTTGTAATTCTTCTCCTTTATATATCGGAACATGCTCAATTGCCCCTACACCTAAAATACCAGTCTCAGGTGTATTTAATACCGGTGTGAAGTACTCAATTCCAAAACTTCCTAAATTACTAATTGTAAATGTCGTTCCTTGCATATCATCACTACTTAAACTACCTTCTCTTGCCTTTTGCGCAGCTTTCTTAATTTCTTTAGATAACTCTACTAAAGATAAATTATTTGCAAAGCGAATAGCTGGAACGACTAACCCATTCTCTAACGCTACTGCCATTCCTAAATGAACATGCTCAAATTGATGAATTGTATCATTTATATAAGCACTGTTCATTTCTTTATGCTCACGAAGTGCTAATACAACAGCGCGTGCGACGAAATCTGTAATTGTTAATTTATTTTCATAGCGTCTTTGCACAACTTCAGCCATATTTTTATGTAAAGCAACTAATTCTGTAACATCTACTTTCATTGTTAATGTTAATTGCGCGCTATTTTGTAAACTTGTATGCATGCGAGTTGCGATCGCTTTACGCATACCAGTAATAGGAATTGCTTTACTTTCTTCTTTTCCGTTTACTTCTGGAATAGCTACTTTTTCTTCAAGTGATTGTAATACATCTATCTTCGTAATTCTTCCTCCAGGACCTGTTCCTATTAATGTAGCAATATCAAGTTTTTCAGCTTTCGCAATTTTTTTCGCTACTGGAGAAATTTTTATTCTTTGTTTCGTTCCTTCTTTCGCATACGGTTCTGGATGCTGTACATTTTGAAGAGCTACTTCTTTAGGTACAGATTCCTCTATACTATCTACAGCTCCATGCGCTACTACTTTTTCATTCGGTTTACCTATATAGCAAATAATAGTACCAGGCGGAACTCCCTCATCTTCGCTTACAGCTATATCCAGTACAGTACCATCAGCTGGTGCTTCTATTTCTGTTTCAATTTTTTCTGAGTTAATACTAGCGATTAATTCACCTTTCGCTACATTATCACCCGCCTTAATATTCCAACTCGTAATAATACCTTCTTTCATCGCCATTCCTAACTTCGGCATTACAACTTCAACAGCCATTTTTCTCTCTCCCTTCTCATCGTTTCATCACACATTTAATAACGAACGATCTCCAATCATTTCCGATACAGTTTCAATCACTTTTTCTGGTGTTGGTAAATATAATTTTTCAAGTGGTGGTGAGAACGGAACTGGTGTATGTGGCGCTGTAATTCGTTTAATAGGCGCATCTAATAAATCAAAATCTTTATCCGCTACAATCGCTGCGATGTCAGTCGCAATGCTACATCTTGGATTCGCTTCGTCAATTACGATAAGGCGATTTGTTTTTTCAACAGATGCTAAAATTGTATCTTCATCAAGTCGTGATAAAGAAAGCGGATCAATAACTTCTACTTCAAGTCCTTTTTTTGCTAATTGCTCAGCAGCAGCGAGCGCTGTATGAACTTGCTTTCCAATTGCGACAATTGTTACATCAGATCCTTCTCGTTTTATATCCGCTTTTCCTAATGGAATTGTATAATATCCTTCTGGCACTTCGCCTTTCATATTGTAAAGCGTTTTATCTTCAAAGAAGATTACTGGATCATCATCTTCAATTGCCGCTAATAATAAACCTTTTGCATCATACGGAGTGGACGGAACGACAACTTTAATACCTGGAATGCTCGTAAATAACGCGTATAAACTTTGAGAATGCTGAGCTGCTGCGCTAAATCCAGCACCATGCATCGTACGAATTGTAACTGGTACTTTTGCTTTCCCACCAAACATGTAACGGAATTTTGCACCTTGGTTTAAAACTTGATCAAGACAACTACCAATAAAATCATTAAACATTAATTCAGCTATCGGACGTAATCCAGTTGCCGCCGCTGCCATCGCAGCTCCCATATAACCAGCTTCAGAAATTGGTGTATCTAAAATACGATTTCGGCCAAATTCTTGCACAAGCCCTTTCGTAACACCAAGAACACCGCCCCACGCTTCATCATCTTGCAAATGATCAACTTGCGCACCACCCGCAACATCTTCACCTATTAAAATGACGTTTTCATCACGGCGCATTGATAATTTCATCGCTTCATTTATTGCAGTTGACATACTTACTGTTCTAGTCATTGTTTTTCACCCTCCTCTTATTTGTAAGACACGTATACATCTTTTAATAATTCTTCATCTTCCGGATATGGACTATTTTCACTAAATTCAATTGATTGTTGCACCGCTTCATCTACTGCTTTTTCCATATCAACAAGCTCAGATTC
Organism: Bacillus cereus group sp. BfR-BA-01316; assembly: GCF_022664195.1. NCBI lineage: Bacteria > Bacillati > Bacillota > Bacilli > Caryophanales > Bacillaceae > Bacillus > Bacillus cereus group sp. BfR-BA-01316. Next base: position 219,292 of record NZ_JAKUGX010000003.1, on the reverse strand, counting down.
AGTTAATAAACCTTCATGAATTAAATGTTTGCGAAAATGAATAATCGCATCTTTTTCATTTAAATGTTCTTCTTTCTCTTCCGTAGTTTTATATGTTTGTGCTTCCCCTTCAAAATGACCGTAATTACGATATGTCATACATTCAATAATTGTTGGGCCACCGCCATTACGTGCGCGTTCCACTGCTTCTTCTGCTGCTTTATATACGGCTAGAAGATCTTTCCCATCTACTTGAACACCTGGAATGCTATAAGCTTTCGCGCGATCTGCAATAGAATTACAGCTTGATGCATATTCGAATGTTGTCGCTTCGCCATAACCATTATTTTCTGCAATGAAAATAACTGGTAACTTCCAAATCGCCGCTAAGTTAACTCCTTCATGAAATGTTCCTTCATTATTCGCTCCATCACCGAAGAAGCAAACACTCACATCTTTTGTTCTTTTATATTTAGCTGTTAATGCTGAACCACAAGCAAGTGGAAAACCACCGCCTACAATCCCATTCACACCAAGCATTCCTTTATCTAAATCGGCAATATGCATTGACCCGCCTTTACCTTTACATAACCCAGTCGCTTTCCCGAAAAGTTCAGCCATCATACCATTTAAATCACAACCTTTTGCGATACAATGCCCATGACCTCTATGTGTACTTGTAATGCTGTCGCTATCTGTTAAGTGGGCACATACACCAACTGCTACCGCTTCTTCTCCAGCATATAAATGAACGAAACCTGGCAGAGCGCCTTGCGCGAACAATTCATGCACCTTGTCTTCAAACTTACGAATCTCCAACATTTTTTCGTACATCCAACGAGCTTGTTCTTTCGTAATTTCATTCCCTTTACTTTCAGTTGTTTTTAACATGTCCAGCCCTCCTATTTTCTTGTTCGTCTATTATATTGCAAGTACCGTGCCACATATTAATCCTTGATTTAATAGGTTTTCTCTTCCTTTTAAAAGCAAAAAAGTGGACAAAATGAGACAGTTGTCTCGTTTTGTCCACTTTTGTTCACCCTATTAGAGAATCATTACATTATTCACTATCAAAACTTTTCTGTAATTTCCGGATGTAAATAATTTGACCAATATGATACGCATTATGAGTTGTTACATTAGCTAACACTTCCCACCACTTCGCACTTACAGGAAATCCAATTACATCACTTTCAACCTTATCTTCATCGATGAGTTTTTGCCATTGTAACAGTTTCTCTAATAGTTTTTCTCTTAACTCATCAAAGGTTTGATTATCTGACAACATAAAACTTTTGTTATTATCACCAATAGCGGGTACGGCATTAACATTCGATTCTTTGTATCTAGTTTGCCACGTTGAGTTCCAATACAGTAAATGTTGTACAATTTCAGCTATACTATTACTCTCTTCATTCGGTTTCCAGAAGGCTTCTCTCTCTGATAAATCCTTAACTGCATCTGAAAATGGCATATACCAACTGGGATCATTTGCATTCGCTAATAACTGATCTGCTAATACATCTTTCACATGGGCCATTTTTCTTCCCTCATTTCATTAGCTTATATAATACTTACTTCTCTATATACGCTGAGTCCACACAATTCCCTTTTTTAAAACCATTTTCATACTTATGCAAATAAAGAATCCGAAAGCACTTTACCCATAAATAATCTCATAGAATATAGAAATAATACAAATTTCTATCCAAACGAATATATGTATAGAAACTACACGTATGATTAATAGATTTTCTTCCTATAACTCGTTATGATAAAAGAAAAAGAAAGCGAGCGAACAATGAATAAAAAAATTGCAATTATTACAGGGGCATCAAGTGGATTCGGACTATTAACTACACTTGAACTCGCAAAAAAGGACTATTTAGTCATTGCTACAATGCGAAATCTTGAAAAACAAGTAGACTTAATATCTCAAGCTACTAAACTCAACTTACAACAATATATACAAGTACAACAATTAGATGTAACAGATCAAAATTCTATACATAACTTCCAATTATTTTTAAAAGAAATAAACAGAGTAGACCTACTTATAAATAATGCAGGATATGCAAATGGGGGCTTTATAGAAGAAATCCCAATAGAGGAATACCGTAAACAATTTGAAACAAATCTTTTTGGAGCTATATCAATCACTCAACTTGTCTTACCATATATGAGAAAACAGAAAAGCGGAAAAATCATTAATATAAGCAGCATTAGCGGCCAAGTTGGATTTCCTGGTCTATCTCCTTATGTTTCTTCAAAATATGCATTAGAAGGCTGGAGTGAATCCCTTCGCTTAGAAGTAAAACCTTTCGGAATAGACGTTGCATTACTTGAACCTGGTTCTTATAGCACGAACATATGGGAAGTTGGTAAACAACTAGCTGAAAACCAATCTGATACAACCTCTCCTTACAAAGAGTATATGGAAAAAATACAAAAACATATTAATAACGGCAGCGAAACATTTGGTAATCCGATAGATGTCGCTAATAAAATAGTTGAAATTGCGGAAGCAAAGCGTACTACTTTACGATATCCAATTGGAAAAGGTGTAAAATTTATGATCTTTGCGAAGAAACTCCTTCCTTGGAGATTGTGGGAGTATCTTGTTTTGAGGAGTTTTAAGAAGATGTAACTTTCTTTAAATAGTATTTACGAAGGAGACGTTAATCAAATGCTAGGTTTACCTCATGGTAAAGTTTTTTTAGTTCCTTGGACCGGAGAATGGAAATTTGAATTTTTAAAAGAGAAGCAATTAATCGAGGAACAAATTGGCGAATACATAATGGCAATACACCATATCGGAAGTACATCCATTCCACATTTAAGCGCAAAGCCTATTATTGATATTGCAATCGAATTAAATGACTTTGCAAATGGTATAGAATGTATTGAAAAGCTAGAACAATTAAATTATGAATATAGAAAAGATGTATTACCCGAAAGGTATTATTTCAATAGAGGTGAGCCAAGAACTCATCAAATTCATATGTATGAACAAGGGAATAAATATTTAATGGAACAATTAAAATTCAGAGATTACTTAAGAGACAATAAAACTTCTCGTATGCAGTATGAACAGTTAAAGATTCAACTTTCAAAAGTTAATCCTAATGATAAACATAAGTATGCAGAAGATAAAACAAATTTCATTAAATCCATATTGACTAAAATCAATGATTAAATTACGAGAGTCAAACTTCATACACATGATAAGCAACCATTTACACATAGATAAATGGTTGCTTATCAATTAGTTATCGCATTAATCGTACCATCGATACCTATTATTATAAGTGATTGCTCTTCACATTTTTCATGAATCCATTCTAAAATCACGTTTAAATCCAACCTAATCCATCCCCTTATACTTCTTACATCAATAATTATATCGTTATGCAGCAGGTGGAACGAAGTAAAATAGCATCGAAGTCATCAAAATAAATGCAAATAATCCAATTATCGAAAATATATATTCTTTCGATTCTCTATCATACTTCCATTCCATCCATGTCCTTAAGATCCACGTAACCCCTAAATAAGTGAAAATGATAAACCAAATATTAGTGCTTTCGAATTTAAAGATGTAAATAAAACTAGTTATTAAATAAACAAAAAGCAGTCCTATTTCCAATTTTTCATGTAAGCTATTTACATATTTATTATATCCCCAAAAACCTCTCTTTGACATATTCAATTTTTTTCTTAAAAACTTATCAAAAAAATAGACAGCTATACAAAAACCAAAAATTATAATCCAAAACGTATAGGTTCTCATTTCCATTCCTCCTATTACTTCATTGAATTATTTAAAATAAAGTGGACGATATTACAGTTGTTCTCTTCTAAATAACTTACAATCCCTTCAGGGTATGTAGGTTTCTCCTTTAATTCCTCTATACTTTTCCATATTAAAATAATATTCTCATGTTCTTTATGCTTTATTTCATTTATAACCATCTCTTCAACAGTTCCCCAATGTATCAATGTACAGTAATGACCTTTTTCGTTGTTCTACTCAAAAATGTGCTCATTTACAATTGCTAACTCTTGAACATCAACCTTCAAATCGTATTCTTCCATTAACTCTCGAATTATTGCTTCTTTTGACGTTTCACCAAATTCAATAGATCCACCTGGAAAACGATAAAATGATTCGTTCTCGTCACATTGTACTAGTACTTTAGAATGATCTTCATTTAAAATCATTGCTTCTGCACGTAATCGAGGGCTTTTCATTTCTTCTCTCCCTTTAATTGCTCATTATATGACATTGCCATAGGGCTGTAATTAATACGTATTAAATAAGAAAATATAAAATCAGCCCTGTTATCATTAACGATGCAGCCCCACCTAAGGACATCAAGAACTCCCTCGATTCCCTGTCATATTTCCATTCCATATATGCATCAAAACTATATAACGTAATTAAAAACAGAAAAGGTAGACAGCCCATGTATAGGGGGTTTGAAAGAGAAGAACATATAATAATAAACACTATATAAGAAAAAATAATAATTCTGTTTCCCCATTTATGAGACTTGTTCACATATTTATTATTCCATCCTTTTTGTTTCGGTATATTCAGCTTTTTTCTCACTATATTTTCTAAAACAGCTAAGAATAAGATCCATAAAACTAATACAATGACTTTCACATGAAACAGAGAGGTATCCTCCTTTACTTAATCGTTTGGATTTTCTCCGGCTGATCACTAGGATACGTAGCATTTCCTTTATTTTCAACATCCCAACTAATAATTGTCGCACTATCACGTCCCAACTGATGATGCACGTGTTCTAAAACATTGTGAATATTTTCTTTAAGTGTTTTATCATTTCTATTCATAGCATTATACAAATTTACAGGTGTTTCATATCGTCGTTCTCCACATTCCAATACACCATCTGTTACCATTACAATTCGATTGTTACCAGTACGTAATTCACGAATCCCTGATGAATAGCAAGGTACAGGTAAATCAAATGTATTTACATTACCAATCCATTCGTAAAAATGACGTTGATTTAATGTATTTTGCCCTAATTTATGTAACTCTTCATGAAATACATAAACTAGACAATCTCCAATAGATAGCCACCATATGTAATTTTCTTTTCTTACACATATTAAGCAAGCTGTTTCACCTTTTACTCTTTTGCACTTTTCTTTAAATGAGGAGGATTGAAAAATTGTAAGTATATGATTTTCAACAGATCGAAATACTGTTTCAATCGGTTCATTCATAATTACTTTTATATTTTCATATTCTTTGTCGATTGTATGTACTACTAAATCAACACTTTCTGCACTATTATGTCCGTCTAATATAACGGCGAATTCCCAATCACCATTTGACCAAACTAATGCACCGTCTTCATTCTTTTTCGCCCCAGCACTCATATTCCCGCCGTATTTACCAAGTACAATGTCACCATATTGCTTAACTGAGATTTCCCCTAAACACATTTCCGTATTTCCAACCCATGAATATTGTGTATTATTTGTTGTATGCATACTCATTTACCATATACTCTCGTATTCTTTCGCATAGTTTTTTTATTTCCTCCGCGTCACCATATGGTGCGCCAGTCCAATTTGCTACTTCAGTTGGTGACCAAAACTCTTTTGGTGTATTCGGGTAACGCGGTATGATGTGCATATGCATATGTGGTACACCGTTTCCTGAAATAAAGGTGTAAATATGTTCTGCATCTTCGCTTTCTTTTAGCGCTTTACTTACTCTACTTGATATAAGTCCGAATGCTTTTGCCTCATCTTCATTTAATTCAGCAAGACCAGGTACATGTCTCTTTATATCAATCATTATGTAGCCAAGGTAAGTTTCTTCCTTCTCCCAATGGACATGTCCAACGTATATGAGAGCATCTTCATAAATAGCACCGCCTGGAACTATAATGTTTCCTTTATGTTTTTCGCAAATGAAGCAGTTTTTTTCTGCTTGATTGTTTATGGACATATTTATCACCATCCTTTTCATATATAATATCATAAAAAAAGGAAAAACAGGTTTTATATTCCGAAAATTCACTCACTTAACTTTACAATTCTCCCCTTAAAATCATATATACGATTCCATCAAATTTCATACTTAAAATTTACAACTCATTACTTCTTCAAAACTGTAATCCCGATACCAATTACTATTCCAATCGCAATTCCGATTACTAAATTATCAACAAATAAACCAGGAACTACACCGATTACAATGCCTATAGCGACACCGATTGCCATTGCGTCATTTCTTTTTTTATTATTAGCCAAAATAGCATCTCCTCTCATAATTTCTCCCCATATAATATCCATTTACATGAACGTTGCTGTCTCCTAATATATTTCCTATTCCGCTTAAAAATTTCAAAAAATGTACTTTATTACTTTTCCATTTCACCTACATAATCCTCTTCGTTTGAAGGAATTTTCAAGTCACCATTACATATACATAGGCATTTACTATAAGAAAAATCAGTAATTTATTGAAGGAGGAACGATTCAAATGTATCCTCATTGGAATCCAAATATAAATCAACAATATGCTTACTCCCCCCATCCAGTAAGAAATACATTGCATCATGATTCTCAATATATGATGCATCGCATCGCAAGCCTTGAAAGCCAATTAGCTAAGTTAATCTGCTTAATCGAAGAAAACAATCATTTAATAAAATCAATGGAACAACAGCAAAATCAAGTTTGTGCACCAGCTGGCGATTCTGTTATTGTCCGTATGTGATCTTTTCAAACAAAAAAACACACTTTGTATAATAAAGTGTGTTTTCTTTTTATCTTCTTTTTTGATGAAATCCTTGTGTAATGCGGTCTAATATAATCGCAATGACAACAATGGCTAGTCCCGCTTCAAATCCCATTCCAATATTTACTTGTGTAACAGAACGGTAAACATCAACTCCAAGTCCTGGTGCTCCTACGAGTGATGCTGTTACAACCATTGATAACGAAAGCATAATACTTTGGTTCACTCCAGCCATGATCGTTCCGGTTGCGAGTGGTAATTGTACTTTAAATAGTTTTTGTGATGCTGTGGATCCAAATGCATTCGCTGCTTCAATTAAATCTTCTGGAACTTGTCTAATCCCTAGGTCTGTAAAGCGAATTGTCGGCGGCATTGCAAAAATAACGGAAGCAATAATACCAGGAACAACGCCTACACCAAAAAATGTAATGGCTGGTATTAAATAAACGAAGGCCGGCATTGTTTGCATAAAATCTAATGTCGGTTTTAAAAATTTTGAGAAACGCTCATTTTGAGATGCTAAAATACCAATTGGAATTCCGACAATAATTGAAATAATAACGGACGTAAGTACGAGTGCTAATGTTTGCATCGTTTGTGCCCAGTAGTTAATATTTAAAATAAATAATAATCCGATGAGCGTAAAAATGACTAAAGATAATTTCCTCGTTGTGTACCAAATGAGGAAACATAGGATAATAATCATCAATATGGCTGGTATTATTGTTAAAAAATTAGTGAGTAAATCAACGAATCCACCGATAATATATGAGAATCCTCGGAACAGCCCTTCAAAGTGCTCATATAAACTTGCAACAAATGAATCAACCCATTCGCCTAATGGAATACGCGGAATATTATTCATCGTCCTTCACCTCTTCCTCAATGTTTCCTGCAAGAGCTTGAATGACACTTTCACGTTTAATAATTCCTCTTAGCCTTTTCTTCTCATCAATTACGGGTAACGGATATTTCATCTCCGCCATTTTTGCATACGTTTCCTCAAGTAAAGTATCTAAATAAACGTGCGGAATATCGTTAAGTAATAAATCAGCAATTGGCCACTGCTTTTGTACCGCCTTGCTCGCATCGTCTGCTGTTAATATACCTAAGAACTCATACTTTTTGTTTACAACATATACTGTAGAAACACCCGCATTCCTCATAATTTGAAGTGCTACACGCGGTCCACGGTCAATTAATAAAGTCTCCGGTCGTTTTAATATAGATTCCGCCGTAATTACTTTTCCTAAATTCACATCCGCAACGAACTTCTCTACAAATTCATTGGCAGGACTCATCATAATTTCTTCCGGCGTTCCAATTTGAACGATTTCTCCATCTTTCATTAATGCGATACGATCTCCAATTCGAAGCGCTTCATCTAAATCGTGTGTAATAAATATAATTGTTTTTTCCATTTTATCTTGTAGCTCTAACAATTCATCTTGCATTTCTTTTCGAATTAGTGGATCTAATGCACTAAATGACTCGTCCATTAGTAATACATCTGGATTATTCGTTAGTGCCCTTGCGATTCCAACACGCTGCTGCATACCACCACTAAGTTGACTTGGGTAATTATCTTTATGATGATCGAGTCCTACTAACTTCAACGATTCTAACGCCTTATTTTCTCGTTCCTCTACTGGAACTCCTTGGATTTCTAACCCGTACGCAACGTTTTGTATCACTGTACGGTGCGGAAATAAAGCAAACTTCTGAAAAACCATACTCATTTTCGTCCTTCTTACTCTTCGCAATTCTTCTTTTCCCATCGTTGCGATGTCTTCACCATCTATGTATATATGCCCTGCTGTCGGTTTAATTAATTGATTTAGCATTCGAACTAACGTAGATTTTCCACTACCGGATAAACCCATAATGACAAAAATCTCTCCCGTATATACTTCAAACGTCGCCTTTTTCACCCCAACGTTCATTCCTGTTTCTTTTAATATTTCAGATTTACTTTTTCCTTCCTTTAATAAAGCAACTGCCCTTTGAGGGTGTTTCCCAAATACTTTTGTTACGTTTTCAACACGCACCTTTGTATTATCCATGTCACTACTCCTTTTCTACCCATCTATTCATATAGTGTTGCGATTTTACAAAGAAATATTACATAAAAATTACATTCATAAGCTTTCTTTAAAATTCTCATTTCCGTTCATAATAAGAATGCTTACTTATACATTTATTTAAAAAGGCAAACGTTACTTAGGAGGTTTTCGATGCGAAAGAAAATATGGCTTATATGCCTTGCATTATTTATTACTATGATTTTCACTTCATGTAATGCAACAAATGCAAATTCGAAAGGAAAAATTAAACTTGGTGTAACAAGTTGGAAAGAAAATATCGCAACCGCAAATATGTGGAAAGTTTTATTAGAAGAAAAAGGCTATAAAGTTGAACTCATGTATTTAGAAAAAGCTGCGATATGGACTGGCGTCGCCCGTGGTGATGTTGATGCTAATTTAGAAGTATGGCTGCCTGTTACTGATAAACCGCTAAATAATCGTTATAAAGATGACATTGTCTTAAAATCAAAATGGTATGAAGGCACTGGTCTTGGTTTGGTCGTCCCTTCTTATATGAAAAACATAAACAGCATAGAAGATTTAAACGCACATAAAGATGAGCTAGATAATAAAATTGTTGGGATTGAACCGGGTAGTAGCCTTATGAATTTAACGGATAAAGCAATGAAGGCATATGATATAAAATTAAAACTTGTCCAATCTTCAGAAGCTGCAATGATGAGCGAATTAAAAAAGGCATATACGAAAAAGAAACCAATCGCTGTTACGCTTTGGAACCCACATTGGGGCTTTTCAGAATTTGACTTAAAATATTTAGAAGACCCTAAGAAAGTATATGGTGAAAAAGATGACATTTATTACTCCGTTCGCAAAGGTTTCGAAAAAGATCATCCGGATATTGTGAAATACTTTGATCAATGGAAAATGAACGATGAACAACTAGGTACTTTAATGGTCATGCTAAATAAAACGAAAGATCCGGAAGAAGCTGCTCGAAAATGGATAAAAAAGAATCAATCGTTAGTCGATGAATGGGTAAAAGATTAAAAAAGTAGGCTAGAGAATAAAATATAATCTCTAGCCTACTTTATGTTATTTTTTCGTAACGACATCATCTACAATTCCATATTCCTTCGCCTCTTCTGCCGTCATAAAATAATCTCTTTCTGTATCATGTGCTACTCTTTCAATTGGTTGGCCTGTTTTATCTGCAATCATTTTATTAATATCATGCTTTAACTTTAATATTCTTTTTGCTGTTATTTCGATTTCAGTTGCCTGCCCTTGCGCACCACCAAGCGGCTGATGAATCATAATTTCACTGTTTGGCAACGCAAATCGTTTTCCTTTTGCACCTGATAAGAGTAACAATGCACCAAATGATGCTGCAAATCCCATACAAAGTGTTTGCACATCTGGCTTAATAAGATTCATCGTATCTAATATTGCAAAACCTGCTGTCGTTGATCCGCCTGGGCTATTGATGTATAAATATATGTCTTTCTCTGCATCTTCCGCTTCTAAAAATAATAATTGTGCTACTACACTGCTCGCAATTTGATCATTAATTTCTGAGCCAATAATAATAATGCGGTCTTTTAATAACCTCGAATATATATCATAAGAACGCTCTCCTAATTTCGTTTGTTCTACGACGTATGGAATTGTATTCATGTTTAATCCCTCCAATAATTGTTATGCCGCGCAAAGCATACAACTGTAGGAAGAAGGGCTTTTCGCACTGAATAATAAGACTGGCTGTTTAGTTGGTAACTTAGTAAAATCTATTGTTGGAAGAAGCTTAGTTAACAATTCCGGCCTTTCTTCACGAATAGACGTTACTACAATTTCAATATCATCTGTGTATTCGACTATCTCAGTCCCTTCTTCACTAACAGTTTTCAGCCTATTTCTACTCCTAAATAAAGAAGCTTTCACTGCTCCTTCTGATACAGAACATACTTTAGCGATATCAGCGATACTATATTGAAAAACATCCTTTAATAATAAAATTGCGGATTGTTGTACATTTAATGAAGATACTACTTTCCCTACCATTTCATGCAAATCTGCAATTTTTTCATGCGGTTCTTCAAATGTACTTTGCTCTTCCATTTTCTCTTGAACTGATTTTACCTTCACTTGATCTAGCCAACGGTTTCTAGCTATTTTATAGAGAAGCGTTCTACAAATTTCTTTATTACTATATTTTTGAAGAACTTTACACACTGTTTCTTGGGCGAGATCTTCGCCATCCCATTTGTTTTTCGTTAAAAATGTACAATATCTTTTTAACTCCGCATAATTCTCAATTAAAAAATTTATATTTGAATGATTCATATCGATATGATTCTTTAAAATCCGAGTTACTTTTGTGCACAAAATAACCACTCCTTTTCAGCGCTTACTTAATAAACGATTGAATAAATAAAAAAGTTACGGGGCTAATAAAAAAATAATGTTTATGTTCAAGAATTCGCGGTCATAAATATGTTATGTACAATTTTACGTGAGGAGGAACAAATTTGCCAAAATTAACAATTGAAGGTACTGGAACTTTTGATGTAAAGGAAGGTACAAAGTTAGTATTAGCAATTGAAGATAACGGTGTACACATACTTCATCGTTGCGGCGGGAAAGCTCGTTGCACAACTTGTAGAGTAGAAATTATAGCCGGTGATTTTTGTGAAGCAGACACTAATGAAAAAAGCGCGATTACGGAAAAAGGAATTGAAGATCATTTACGCTTATCGTGTCAAATGCGTGTACATAAAGATATAGTCGTTCGTCCGGTACTTACAGTCGAAAATTCAGGCCTTGATGCTGGACCACGTCCGGCGGAGTAAAGCGATGAATTTAAAACAGCTCGCCGGTGAATACGCTGCTGGCTTTGTAAAAGATGGAATGAAGGTTGGGCTTGGTACAGGTTCTACAGTATTTTGGACGATGCAAAAATTAGGAAAACGTGTACAAGAAGGTTTAACCATTCAAGCTGTACCGACATCAAAGGAAACTGAAGCATTAGCAAAGCAACTATCCATCCCATTAATTTCTTTAAACGACATACAAACTCTTGATCTTACAATCGATGGAGCTGATGAGATTGATTCTGATTTACAGCTTATAAAAGGCGGTGGTGGTGCATTACTTCGTGAAAAAATTGTTGCTTCCTCCTCTAAAGAACTAATAATTATTGCTGATGAATCGAAAATCGTTACTCATTTAGGAGGATTTCCACTTCCCATTGAAATCACCCCCTTTTCATGGAAACAAACTGAAAAACGAATTCAAACTTTAAGGTGCAATACACATTTGCGTATGAAAGGTGCTGGACCATTTATAACCGATAACGGTAATTTAATTATTGATTGTATCTTTCCAAATAAAATATTAAATCCAAATGAAACACATAAAGAATTAAAGATGATTACTGGTGTAGTCGAAACAGGATTATTTATAAATATGACGAGCAAAGCAATCATCGGAACAGAAAACGGCATAAAGGAATTTTAAAGGCTGACTTTTGAAAGTCAGTTTTTCTTTTTCCTTTTATAACGATACTGTATGATATACTATGAAAACACATTCATATCACACTAGAAAGGACTGAACAATTTGCAATCCAAACTCATAACAGAACTTACAGATTTAGAAACTGCCTTTCACATTCGAAAAGAAGTATTTGTAAAAGAACTAGGTGTTCCTCTTGAAGACGAATTCGATACATTTGACCAAATTGGTGAAGAATGTAAACATATTTTAGTTTTTCATAATGAGCTTCCTGTAGGAACTGGCCGCATACGATTTGTTGACGGTGTTGGTAAACTAGAAAGAATTTGTATTTTAAAAGACTTCCGTAAATACGGATTAGGTAAAGTAATCATTCAAGCACTAGAAGAAATTGCATGTAACAAAGAAGCAAATAAAGTTAAACTACACGGTCAAACACAAGCTGAAGGATTTTATAAAAAATTAGGCTATCAAACTTCTTCTGATGTATTTATGGAAGATGGCATTCCTCATATTCTTATGACAAAAGTATTGGCGTAATAAAAAGGGTATTATATGAATCTACATTATGGATTCATATAATACCCTTTCTGTATCCTATTCGTTTGTTTCATAAAACTTATCATATTCTTCACCGTAATGGATTTTTAATTTCCTCATTAAACTTGCATCAATTTGTAAATTATTTTATTTCGAATTGCTGTTTAATAACTTTTTGATAATATTCATGATTACTTAATAACTCATCATGAGTTCCAAATCCTGTAATTCTACCATCCTCTAATACAATAATTTGATCAGCATGTATAATAGTAGACAGCCTATGAGCTATTACAAAAGTTGTTTGTTTGTGAATTAATGTATTTATAGCCTTTTGTACTTGTTTTTCTGAATCAGAATCTAGATTTGCTGTAGCCTCATCTAATAACAGGAAATCAGCATCACGCATTAAAGCTCTAGCTATTGCAATACGTTGTTTTTGTCCACCTGAAAGTTGATTACCTCTTTCTCCTACCTGCGTATTATACCCATCCGATAAATCAACAATAAATTCATGTGCATTTGCAAATGTTGCAATTTCTATCAATTTATCATCTGTAACCTTATCATTTTTCCCATATAAAATGTTATCCCTAATTGTACCTGAAAAAATTGGAGTATCTTGCGAAACATAACTAAATTTCTGTCTCCATTCTTCTACATGTATATTTTTATAAGATACATCATCTAATAAAATATCTCCATTAGTTGGATCATAAAATCTTTCTATTAACGAAAATACCGTACTTTTTCCAGAACCACTTGGTCCAACTAGTGCTGTTAAAGAACCTTTCTTAATTTTAAAAGAAATATCCTCAATAACATTCTCTTTTTCATCATATCTAAAATAAACATCTTTAAACTCTAATTGTGTTGGAGATTCAATACATGTTTTAGTAACAACTTGAACTTCCTCTTCTTCTTCTAAAATTTCAAATAATCTTTTCATAGATCCTTTTGCCTCTTGAAAACTCGTTAAAAAATGATTCATTTGTATAAAAGGAGACATAATTTGAAACAAATACAATAAAAATGCTACTAACTCACCAGAACTAATAAAACCTTGATCTACCCTCCAAGCACCAAAACCTATTACACCAATTAAAACTAAAGTAGTAAATGTCCCTAAAACTGGAGTCAATATAGAATTAATTTTAGCCCTCTTTATTCCATTCTTATAAAGAAACTCAAAATGTTTTTTGCCATTTTCCGCTTCTTTCAATTCAGTATTATAAGATTTCACAAGCTTTATTTCAGAAAGAGTTTGTGATAAATAAGCCGTCAACTGAGACATTTTATTTTGTTCTTGAAAAGAAAGATCATATACCTTTTCTCCCAAAGGAATTACAATAAAAAGGGTTATCGGTACTACTAAAATCAACACCAATGTCATTGGAACATCTAACGTAAATAAAATAATTAAAGAAAGTATTAATGTTATACAACTCGTGATTAAATCAACAATTTCAGATGAAATAATATTCACTATTGCAGTAGTATCACTAGTTATTCTACTTACCATCTCACCAGATTTATTATCGTTGTAATATTTTACAGGTAATTTCAAAAACTTCTCCCAAAGTTTATCACGCAAGTTTTTCACTATTTCTTCCCCTACTTTAGATAGTAGATAAAGAGAAAAAGCTGAAAAAATTATTTCCAAAATTAATAAAATAGAAATTTGACTTATTAAACCAAAAGATATACCTTTCGAAAGTTCATCCATTATATCTTTTATTAATAAAGGTATTATCAATGAAATTACACTTGAAACAATAGATAATACTAATCCTGAGATAAAATGAATTTTAGAAGGATTAGTTATCTTCCACATTTTCTTAATTGAAAAATTATTTTCCTCTTCCATATTCTAATTACTCCTTTATATTATTTAATTCAAATAGTGTTTCAATAGGATAATACAATTTTATAACCACAAAATACCATTTTATCATTATAAAGCGTAATACGGAACAATCATAGAAATTTAAGTTTATATCTTAATATTAAGAAATTTCTTCTTTTCATTCGAAAAAGTGGTGCTCCCCATCCATCAACTTAAGGATGGGGAGCACCACTTTATATAACATGAAACTGTTAATATATATTAACAAAAAATGCCTATACCATGTAATATAGACACTTGTTTTTATATAAATTTAAGTTTCGAATTAAATATCGTATTTACTTTTAAACTTTAAAATCTCATCAACAGCTTGCTCATACCCACCTGACTTTCGGAAGGAGTCCTTCACATTCGCAACAGCTTTATGGAAAGATGAATCTTCTAACACATAATCTGCTGTTTCACGTAACTGACTTGCAGTTAATTCTTTCATATGTAACTTAACACCTGCTCCAAGATCTGCTACTTGCTTTGCAATTACTGGCTGATCTGCACTTTGCGGAATTACAACTAGTGGAACCCCGTTATATAATCCTTCATGCGTACTATTCATCCCGCCGTGTGTAATAAATAATTTCGTATATGTTAGAAGTTCAGTTTGTGGTACATAATTTTTCACAATGAAGTTTTTCGGAATATCCCCCAAATCACTTATTTTCGTTTTATTCCCAATAGCCATTACAATTGTATGCTCACTATTTTCGAATGCTTTAAAACAAAGTTTATAAAAATCAATTGCTTCATTAAAAACAGTACCTAATGAAATATAAATCGGGCTATTCTCTTTCATTAAATTAAAATCAAAGCTATCTTTTACTATTGGTGCAGAAATAGATGGTCCTACAAATTTGAAACTTTCATCAAACGTATTACTAAAAGGTTGGAACTCCTTTGTTGTATAAACAATAGCTAATGGTGCTGGGTTACAAAAGATATCATACGGTGTTTTAATTTCAACGTCATATTTATCTTGAATATTTGTTACTAAGTTATGAAAATCATCGTTTATTTTATGGTGAATTTCTGCTGGTATGTTTTGCGAAAGATGTTCTAACATTTTATTAAACGATGTTTCATCCTGTGCAAAAGATGTACACGAATTTATTGCTGGAAGCTTAAGAATTTGAGCAATTAAATGGCCCGAGCCAAACATGGAATCATGAATCATGTAATCAAAGTGTTCTCCTTCTATTTGTTCTAGAACACTAGGTATTACAACATCCGCTGTATGTAATAGACCATTTATTCTTTCATGCAAATAATTTCGGCCACCGGAAAGAAAAGCTTGTAAAAATTTTTGATCATCAATTGTTCGTACCGTAGCACCTGTCTTCTCAATACGCTCCCTGAAAGCTTCTATTGAAAAATAAACGACCTCTTCACCGCGGGAAATCAGTTCCTCTACAACTTTCAATGTTGGGTTTATATGTCCTTCTGATCCAGCGTTAATGAATAAAACACGCGTCATTATAAACACTCCTTAAGTTAAATCATTTCTATGTTGTTATTATGAGTACTCTCCATACCTTTTGCTTTGTTATATGTATCATTTTCCTGCTAAATTGACTTAGCAATCCTAAAACCGAGATCATCTATATGAAATGTAGGATGGCTACGACGGCGACAAGTAGCGCCGCAACCTCTAGCAGCTTCAGCCCAACTACCGCCACGAAAAATTCTGTACGGCCCATACACTTTTTCATCATACAAATCATAGCACCATTCCCAAACGTTCCCTAACATATCGTAAAGTCCCCATGTATTCGGCTCTTTTTTACCGACGTCATGAATTCGTCCACTTGAATTTTCATTATACCATGCTATTTTCTGAAGTTCCCCATACGTATATCCCGTTGTACCTGCTTTACATGCGTATTGCCACTCTGCCTCAGAAGGTAATCGGTAACCGTTGGACTCTACATTACAACTAACTTTTTGGCCGTCATTACTAATAGAATAATACTCTGTTAATCCCGATTTTTTAGAAAGTAAATTACAAAAAGCAATTGCATCATTCCATGAAATATTTACAACTGGTTTATGATTATCTTTATAATCATTTGCTGTACTATTCGTAATAGCATAATATGTTTCCATCGTTACAACATACTTTGCAAGAAGAAATGGTTTAATTTGAACTTGCCATTCTTTTTTTATTCGATCATCTCTTAATACCACCTCTCCTGCTGGAATTTTTACCATATAAGAATCAATCGAGCGAATGATTTCATTCAATGTTATCCCCTCCATTTTAAAATGGAACAAAATTTACTCTTTTAGTGCATAAGTTTATACTTGCTGCACTTCTTTTAAAAATCGCTGAACTTCATTTGGAGATTTTAAAATAATAATTTCTTTATCCTGACTTAATTGATTTAGTCTTTTGAAAATTGAAGGTCTTTTCGTCTTAGGATACTC
The DNA here is from genome assembly GCF_022664195.1 of Bacillus cereus group sp. BfR-BA-01316. NCBI lineage: Bacteria > Bacillati > Bacillota > Bacilli > Caryophanales > Bacillaceae > Bacillus > Bacillus cereus group sp. BfR-BA-01316. The sequence goes on along the minus strand of NZ_JAKUGX010000003.1, from coordinate 202,107 downwards.
CCATATCCATTTGAAGAATTGTAAGTCAAACCTTTCTTCACATCCAGCACCCATGTCCGGTCTTGTTTTATTTCGATATTGTACAATTCTTTTAAAAGCACGATAAATACAAATCGTTCTATGAATATCAAGAAAGATGATTGTATCAGCTGCGTTAATTCTTATATCCATTGTCCCGCCGTAATTCCCATCAATAATCCACTTCTCATCTTTAATTAAGTTGTTTTGAACTGTTATTTGTTCGTCTCTCGGAACACCTTGCCAATTCGGTTTCCAAAATAGTGCATCCAGATGATACACCTTAATATTTAGTTTATTTCCTAACTGCTTAGCTAATGTAGATTTTCCTGAACCACCAGAACCAATTAATATTATTTTTTTCATATTAGTATGGTCCTTTCTATAGATTCTTCAATATCTTTCTTATTAGCAAAAATCCAGAAGAACATTTCTTCATTCACCTTTAATAAATCTGGTAACTGAACAAAATAAGTAATAAATATAACTTGAATAGAAAGCATGACATACCAAATGGATTGTAGTTCTGCTCTCGTTAAAATTTTTTGCTTATAATATCCTTCAAAGATTTTGCTTACGATTTGAAACCATTTCCCTCTTAGGCTTTCATTACTATATAACTCACTCAAAATACTCGTACAACAATAGCATAAATCGAATACTCTTACATTGCTTTCTAAAAGCTCAAAATCTATAAACCCTTGAAATTCATTGTCTTGAAAGATAATATTCGATAAGTGCATATCACGATGAATAATTTGTTTCGGTAATAAGTGCGCCGTTTCTTTGAAAGCTGTATGTATTTGATCCATTTTTTGAATTACATCCTGATGAACATGCTCATGCTTTTCTAAAATCGGTAAAGCCCATCCGTATACCACTTTATACAAATCCCTTTTTATTAGCTCGTTAGCACTATCCATTGAATTTAGTGCTTTATGTAGAGTAGCTATTTCTTCTCCAATTGTGCTTGCTAGCCCTGTCAGCTTGTTCGTATCTTTTATTTCTAAAACACTTCCGGCAAAATACTCATATAAGCAATAATATTTTTCTTTATATAATACATACTTTTCGTCATTTTCCGTTTCTACTACTCTTTGTACCTTAATTCCTTTTTCATACAGCTGCTCCAATACATTTAATTCATTTAGAAGCTGCTTGATGGATCCTTTTTCTTTTAAAATATACGTTTTATTATTACAATGAATTTCTGTTACTTTCGGTTGAATTACAGTAGCTGCGAGATTTTCATCTTGAAACCAATACTTTGCAATTTCTAAAATATCCTCCATATACAAATACTCCTTTTTAACTCTCTTATTTCTTCCATAATATAAACTCAAAAAGCATTCCCGCTCCAACACCAATTGTATAAGCCACTAAGTCACTCCACAAAAATCCATAGCCTAATACGAGACCACCTAAAATCGTTGCACGAATATTATCAATCCAAGGTACATGGTACAATTGGCTAATTTCAATCCCGTAGCAAAATATCAAACTAATAAAAGCTAATTTCTTCGTTTCTATTTTAGGAAATAAGAAACCAAATCCCGTGAAAATCATTAGTGCCCATAAAGCATCACCTAAGTAATCATTTAATAAATCAGGTAACACAAAAGCAAACTTTCTTGAACTAAGACCTAAAATAATAACAACTATAGTAAACATTGCATATAGTAATCTATTTCGTTTCGTATTCATTTCAAAATCTCCTAATATATAATGTAAAACTGCAAATAGCTAGTAAAATATAATCATTTTACTAGCTATTTATATACGGTTTCACTTTGTATTCTTCGCTTTTATAATAAGGAAATGCGGGTTAGTGTTTAAATAATAATATGACTTTTCATCTACTTCCTTCATCTTTTCAATCGGTTTCGGCTCGACTAACTCTTCTAATACAAAATTACTCGTTGTTTCATTTATAATATCTTGAAGTGACCTTCTAAAGAAACTTACTTCAATTGTAATGTTGGGTTTCCGCCAAGTATCTACTAGCAATTGCGTTTTAAAATAATCTTCACACGGAAACTTTGTAAAATCCATAAATGGGTGATGAACGGAATACACAAATAAACCACCTGGTTTAAGGACGCGATGAAACTCTTGAAATACATTACTCCAATTTTGCAAGTAATGAAGAGTAAGCGAACTTACAATCATATCAAAAGCATTATCTTCAAATGGTAATGTTTCTTGAAGGTCATGACAAAGAAACGTTGCTTTATCACCTGTACTTTCCTTTGCGGCTTTTACCATTTCAGAACTTACGTCAATTGCTGTAACGTTAGCTCCTCTTCCTACGAATTGAGAAGTATACCATCCAGCTGCACATCCAGCATCTAGTATTCTCTTCCCTTCTAGTTTCTTTGGAATAATCTCCATCATCGCAGGTCTTTCATAATAACTATTATATGGATTTACCAAATCTAGATTTTCTTTATATGTACTCGCTAATTTATCATACGTATCTTTGATCGATTCTTGCATTACATCCACCCCTAATACATATTAATCCAATAACTCTTGCTGCTTTTTCTTTGAAAACGATTGTAGTACTAAATCATACGACCAATCAATCATTTTATTAATTTGTTCTTGTTCTACATCCTTATGTATATACACTGTATTCCAATGTTTTTTATTCATATGATATCCAGGAATAATTGTTTCCGGATAATCTTCTCTTATTCGCAAGGCAAGTTCTGGATCACATTTTAATGTAATCGCAGCTTTTTCACCTTCTTCATGATTCACTATCGCAAATATTTTATTATTGATCCTCATACATGTTGCACTCCAGCCATCTGGAGAATCTTCCGTCGCTTTTCTTTTCGATAAACAATATGCTCTCGTTGCATTCATTCTTACTGGCACCTCTTATTCTTTCACTATTTGATTACGATGCATTACAATCTGCTTTGTCGCTTTAAATTGCTGTTCACCATAAAACTTTATTAGTTTCTCTCCGCAAAATAGACTAACAATATCAATATGAGAAATCTGTTTCAATAACATTGTAAGCATCTTTTCACCAATACCTTTGTTTCTTACATTCTCATGTACGACAACATCTTCAATATATGCTCGAAAAACACCATCAGAAACGACTCTAGCAAATGCAATTAACTCATTTTCTTTCCATACACCAATTACTATACTATTCTTTAACATTTTTTCAATATCGATTTCTTTTCTTTCTGGCCACCAACCGACAGAATCGTAAAGCTTCTTTATTTTTTCTGCACAGATTGGTTGTTCATGTTGTAATTTATACGTGTACATATTCTTTCTCCCATCAACTAGTATACATAATATTATTATAATCTCTTTTCTAAAAAGTGTTGACTATGCCCTTTCGGGTGATCTTCAACGACACCATATTCCCGGTATCCGTGCTTTTTATAAAATTCTGGTGCTTGGAAACTAAATGAATCTAGTAATATGAGTCTACATCCTTTTTCCTTCGCAATTTCTTCGATTTTATGTAACAATTGACTGCCGTATCCATCGTGGCGAACTGATTCATCAACCCATAAAAAATCGATATGTAGGTGATAAAAATACATCGTTCCTGTTACGCCACCGAAAATTTTTCCTTCCTCATCTTTCACTACAAAACTTACTTGTTCCATCGGCTGTTTTACTTCATCTGTTAAGATAGACATGTTATATTGAATTACTTTATTTTTTATGTATTCTCCTTCAATGCGAGTACCATTCTCTATGCGTTTCATATTTATATCGTCCCTTCAACTTAGTAAGCTACAATTAATTTTTATTTCTTCTCTTTAATAGACTAATGAATACAAATCCGCCATATGTAACAAAACATGAAAAACCAATCATTCCTGGTACAGAGACATACCCTGTTCTTACATAACTGATAACTGCAAAACTAACAATTAATAATAAAATAGATGGCCAAAATATAAGAGCAGTTTTTCTTCGTCGCTGTTTCGATGTACTTTCTTTCTCTTCAGAAACACGTGTGCCAAAAAGCAATACAATACAAATAAGAATCGCTGCAAAGTAAATCGTATCTAATGACAAAGTACGATCATATAGTGCGATTCCAACTTCCAAAGCAATAATTGTTACAATTAAAATGATGATCGTTGATGTTTTTAAATTTCTTTTCAACCGCTCACCCCATAGTATGTGCTTTTACTATATTCTTTGTATATGTACTTCAAAGCTGAAGTAATGGTTTCATCAACCTCTTTATTATCAAATCGATTAGGTAAATCATTTCCCCCAATAACATAAAGAAACGGAAATTCATGAAACATTCCTATTATACCAATATTTATTGTAGCTGTGGGTAATCCACCTGTCATATGCGCTAAATGATAATACGGTATTCCTTCATACTCTCCTTGTTGTCTTACCATTCCATTTATAATTGGTTCCCATAATTCTGATTCTGATTTATAACCTTGAAAAACATATACTAAAAGTGAAAGAACTTGATTTAACTCTTCGACATTTTGCTCATCTCTAGGGTTTTCTTGTATATGAATCTTCGAAAAGTATGTTGAAACATATTCTCTGACAGTATCCCATCCTCCGCAATGCATAACAATTGACTGAGCAATATAACTGTCGTGACAAGCTATCATCACTTCTACCGCTTTACTATGTGTTAATGTAGCTCTTCCTTGTAAATGAGGAGATAACTGTGCACTATCTTCATGTGGATTAAATTTAATGTGATGAAGTATATCATTCCAATTACATTTATTTTCCTTCACCATTTGTGCTGCTACAAATCCAATTACTACTTTGGCTGCCGATGCTAAAGGAATATATAATTCACCATTATATGAAGCAACTATACGTTCGTTTTTTGTAGAATAAATAGCTACTCCTACATGACCAAATTGTATCTCTTTCATTTTTTGAATGACAGTTTCCATTTCCATTCCTCTTTTCACATCGTTATATCCCCTTCTAATAATTCAATATATAATATATAAAACCTTTTTTGGCAGATTATATTTGTTATTACAATAAGAAAAAGGTAGCATGAATTACTCCTTGCTACCTAAAAAACATAAAGTGAAACTTTAATCAGTGGGAGTTTTACTGCCCGTTAATGCGGGATAAATTTTCACGAAAAACTTCTATTCTTCTATAGGATTTTCAGGCCCGTTAAGCTCCAATTGATAAAAAGCTAAATCTAGCCATCTATTAAACTTATAACCAGCTTTTTTTATTGTTCCTGCATGAACAAATCCATAATTTTGATGCAAGGCAATACTTATCTTGTTTTCCGCATCAATTCCTGCAATTAAGGTCATATATCCTCTTTTCTTTGCAATTGTGATTAATTCTTCCATTAAAGAGGATCCAATTCCATTTTTTCTATATTCCTTATCAACATACACAGAATGTTCAATTGAATATTTATAGGCAGGCCACGCTCTAAATGGACCAAATGTCGCAAATCCTACTACTTTATTATCTAGTTCGTATACGAAAATTGGATAGCTATCAGCCTTTTTTTGTTCATACCAATCTATTCTATTTTCAAGGGTTACAGGTTTATACGCATATACAGCTGTTGTATAAAGTATCGCATCATTATAAATATCTAAAATATATGCTAAATCTCTTTTAGTTGCTTCCCTTATCATTGTTTTCTTCCTTTCATAATGTTTATCTTCTTTCACTATCTTTTTAACAGTTTTATTTTACCGAAATTTCTGATTTATTTCCACACACGAATACTAGCTTTTCGGAAACCATCAAATATATTTATCGCAGCAGACAACGTGTAAAAGAAAATTCCACCGCCGATTAACCACGTTTTAAATTCCTCTGGAGAAATAGTAAACACATTTGACACATACGCAATAAACCCTTCGTTAAATAAATGCGGATTTAATACAATTACAATGAATACTATTGTTCCGGTTATTTGAAGAATTGCATTCCCAATTGCCAACCTTTTCGTCCATTGTCCCTGTACTAACTTATAAAGAGATATACCTATTTCGAAAACGATCATAATCACAACAATTGGCCAATATTGAAGTAAAACATCTTGATTAAAAGTTGGTGCGACAAACTTCAGCCCATTTGCTGTACCATTATATACGCCAACGAGATGATTCGCATAAAAGTAAAGTGTAGCCCAAACTGCGGTCCACATCAAACCTCCAAAAACTTCAAACTTTGAGATTGCTTTCTTCTTCGGGATATACGAAATATTTTTCAAATCATCTGGCGTCCATTTTCTAAAACTTGTCGTCAACGGTTGGGTATCTTTGTCTTTATCCGTTCTTTCTAAAATAACAAATACAAGTGTCAACCAGAAAAATACATGAAGGCCCACTTCGAAAATTTCTCCAATGCCTTTACCTATCAATTTTAAAATAACATTTAATACCGCTTGATCACCACTATAGCCTATAAGATTTTCTGCAACCATTGAAATGAGTGCAATAACAGCTGCAATTGGTATAATCATTTTTAATAATGTCGTATATCCATCAAAATAACGTGGTCCAATTAAATGCATCGGTCTATCCAAATACCCATTAGCCAATGAAACTGGACTTCCCAATTTTTCAAGAACGCTCTTCACATCATCCTCATTATAATCGTCTGGTAACATATCCTCTATTGTTGACCGTAGTTCAAGTGTAATATCTTCACGATTTTTTTCAGGTAATCTCTTCGCAACTTCATGGACGTAAATATCAATCAAACTCATTCTCGTCCTCCTCCTTTAATAAGTTATAAAGTTCTTTCGAATCCTTTATCCACTCCTTTTTCAATTGTAAAAATATCTCTAATCCATATTCACTTAAAACATAATACTTACGAGGCCTACTCTCCGTTTTATCCCAACTACTCGTCACTAGCTCCTGCTTTTCTAATCGGCGAAGTAGTGGATATAAGGTACTTTGATCTATCATGATTCCTGATTGCTCCAATAATTGGACAAGCGAATATCCATATTGCGGCGTTCTTAGTTGACTTAAAACCGCTAATGTCAATGTCCCTCTCCTTAGCTCAGTAATTAATGAATTTAATAAAGTATCCATTCACCCACCTCATTTCCATTACTATATGTCATACAGTATGTGTTTTATACTATGTATCGTACAGTATTAGTGTGACAAAAACAATGATTTTTCAAAAAAATATACAATAAAAAGCACAAACGATATGATTTGTGCTTTGCTAGCAAATATAAATACCAATAATACTTTTAACTATGTATATCTGGTAATATAAACTCTACTGTTTCTTTAGGAAATGGGACAACATCTACAATTGCATCAACGTTGATTACTCCGTATACATGCGGATATTTTTGCCCGTTAGAAGCAAGTTCATATTTTATTTCTGCTTTTAACAGGGATGAATCAATTGTAAGTAATAAAACATCTTCTTCATGGCTGAAATGTTTTTGAGCAACCTTTAAAGCTTGATCTAATAATGAACAATGAATAAATCCCTCTTCTATAAGAGAGGCTTCATTAATCTCTCCAATGTTTATCGCGATTCCCCAATTTCTTTTTGTTATTACTTTTGTAATCATTCCCATTTTCTCCCCCGTATCTTTATATAGAAAAACAAGAGGTCTTCTGTTCATTACTAGAAAAGCCTCTTGAATTTGTTATATATTTCTATCTCTTAATTAAAGGCGATATTTCCCCACTATAGAAAATCCATAAATCATGCAGCGATCTTGTACATCCGACATACAATAACTTCGCATCATGTTTTGTGTTTTTATAATGTTCTTCATCAACGTCGATTAGAAGTACGGCATCAAATTCTAACCCTTTCGCCAAGTATACAGGTACTACCGAGATACCACCTTCATATTTGCTTTGATCTGCTTCAATGACATTAACAGTCAACCCTGCATTTGTTAACTTCTCATATATATCACGGCATTCATCATCTGTTCTTCCAATTACCGCGATTGTTTTCACATCTTCATTTTGTAAATGCTGCAATGTCTTCAAAATTTCAGCAAATTGATCCTCTGTCCGAATTACTTTCACGTCTTCACCACTACGGAAAACAGGTGTTGCAAGTCCTACTGGAATGTCTGCATTTTTAATTACTTCATTAGCGAATTCAATAATTTCTTTTGTAGAACGGTAACTTCTCGTCAATTCATAATAACCTGTTTCTTGGAATACTTCCTTAAAAGCATTCCAGTCTTCAATTCCTTGATAATCATAAATCGCTTGAGATAAATCACCTAATATAGTGAAAGAATTACCTAGTGTAATTTCTTTTAGTACATAAACTTGGAATGGTGAGAAGTCTTGCGCTTCATCAATAACGACATGATGAAACTTCTGTCCGATTTCAATTCCAGTTATTCGATGATGTATGTAAATTAGAGCTGGTAAATCTTCTACATACACTTCTTTTTTACGACAATTCTTTTCTGTTTCTTGAACAAGTTCTTCAGGTAACACTTCGAGTATTTCTTTACTTTTCAACATTGAACTGTATAGTGAAAGCGGGCTCATTTTCGGCCAAAAATTCATATATGTGTTCAATCTCTTTGTAGCTTCTTTTTTTAGTAACTTTTTCTCATTTGTTTCTCCAAACTTTTTAAGTTCAATTTCAATCCAGCGCTTCATACGGCCGACTAAACGTTCTCTTCTTTTCTTTAATGGATAATGTTTATATTCAACTTGCATCCATTTTTTAACGTCTTCCACTGGAATAACTGCTTTATCCCACGCCTCAAAATCTTTTGTCGGTACTAAATCTTTTTCAAATTGAACCATTCTCTCTTCAATAAACGACTTAAATTCAAGCGTACCCTTTAATTTACCGAGCATAACCTTTTTTTCATCGCGATTAATTGAAAATGCTTCTTTCAATTTTTCTTCTGTCTGCTTTAGTTTCACCGAACCCTCTAACATACGCAATGCCCAATCTGGAAACGTTGTTTGACTAATATTGCCTACACCTAATTCGGGAAGTACACTCGAAATATAGTCTAAAAACAAACTGTTTGGAGCAAATACGATCATTCTCTCCGCTTCTAGCTGTTCACGATATTCATAAATTAAAAAAGCAAGGCGATGTAAAGCGATCGTTGTTTTTCCGCTCCCTGCAACCCCTTGAATTAATAATGGTAAGTTTCTTTCCGCACGAATAATATCATTTTGCTCCGATTGTATAGTCGAAACGATATCTTTTAATTTATTATCTTTATTCTCACCTAATCGATATAGAAGAAAATCATCAGCATGCGAGACATCTTCATTTCCTTTCACATATGTATCAACAACACGTTCTAGTTCTCTCTTTCGAATGGAAATGTTTCGCTTTAAATAAACATCGCCTTCTACTAATCCGTCTGGTGAATGATAAAATGCTAATTCATCACCACCGGTAAATGAATAAAACATACTAGCGACAGGTGCTCGCCAATCAATGACCATCGGTTTCATCGTATCTTTATCTGAAACCCCTACTTTACCGATGTAAATCGGCATAACATCTTCTTTGCCATCCTCCTGGAAGTCTAATCTTCCAAAGTATGGCTCTTGCACACCGATACGTAAGTTTTGTCTATTAGACTCCCTCATACTTTCAAGAATTTGCTCTTTAAAATCTTCTCCATAATAAACTGGGATTTTTTCAAGCTGCTCTAATTGCTCATCCATCGTACATAAAATATCTTTCATTTTCTGTAATTCTTCTTCAAATATGTTACTCATTTGATGATTCCCTCCTGTCCGTTCCAATTTTTTCAGTCGAGATATAATTCTATAAAAAACACAATCATAAAGTCAATAGTTTAAGTGAGAATTTTCCAAAATAAAGAAAAGGTAAGGATAAACCCATACCCATTAAGCTAAGATTTTGAAGTATCCCCAAAATAATTTTTTTCTCTCTATATTTATTTATGAGAATTGCATTCATTTTTTTGTTTTGGGGAACAATCAATTTTTCACTTACATGCAGGAATTACATACTTACCAAATAAATCTAAAGATGAAAGCACTTTATGATGTTCTAATCCACCAAAATTCATTACTGCCATAAAATTCGTAACACCTATTTCACTGTAGGACTGAATTTGTTTAATAACTTCATCAGGACTTCCTATTACTGGATTGAATTTATGTTTAAGATCTTCATATGAAATATTCGTCCCACGCGGAGTATTCATAAATCGTTGATAAGGATCTTTTGCATTGGATTCAGCCTCTGCATATGTTTCACCAACATGAACATGAAATGCAACAGGGATTTCCAACTCTTCTGGATTACCGTGTCCTGACTTTAGATACGTATTCTTGTAAGTATCAATCAGCTTTGCTAATTCCTCTCGTGATTTACTAAACCCAAGCCCCATGAAATTGTTTCCCATACTAGCAACATGACTAACACCTTTTTCACTAGAGGTTGCAATCCAGTGAGGCGGAAACGGAGCTTGTATTGGCTGAACATTAAGCCTAAGGTCTTTGTATTGAAAAAAGTTCCCTTGATGAGAAAAAAGCTTGCCTGACCACGCCTTACGTAACACTACTAGAGACTCGTTGAAGCGTTCAGTTTTGTCCTCCAATGAAATATTATAACCATCAAATTCTTTCTGTGCATATCCACTACCTAACCCCAAATCTAACCTTCCGTTTGATAAAAGATCAACCATCGCATAATCTTCAGCAACTCGTATAGGGTTGTGTAATGGAAGTACTGAAACACCCACACCGAGGCGAATTCTATTCGTTCTTTGAGATACCGCAGCGAGCAAAACTGCTGGAGAAGGATTAATACCAAAATCTGAGAAATGATGTTCTGCAAACCATACCCCATCAAAATTCACTTCTTCAGCCCGAACGGCTTGCTCCAATATCTCATTATAGAATTGTCTCGGAGTTCGAGATAATCGATCGGGGTAATTATCAAATATGGTTAATGTACTGAATTTCATTTGATATCGCTCCTGATAATTTATTTTCATTTCTATATTTCATAGACCTCTTACATAAATCTAAATGGTATTATAAATATTCTAGTTATCCGAATCATTCCACTTACGACTTATTTCTAGGCCATAATCCATATCGTAAACTTCTTTTATAGCTTTAACTTTTTCAAGACTTTCATCGCTAAACACAGGTTTGTTTTCAAAAGAATGAAGAACTATTCTTTCAAGAAGTACGCCTAATGAAATATCATGGTATTCTGCCATCGCTTTCAAAACTTTCACCATTCTTTTTTCCATCCTAATTCCAGTTTGCACACGTTCAACTTTAATTTTTGTATTTTTTTCATTTATTTGTTCATTATGTTGTTTCATAATTTCACATCCTTACCGTAAAAAAACGATACTTTGTTACCTCGGTAACAAGGTATCATTATAACACTGATGTATGTTTTGTCAATTGTGTCATTATATTATTGATTAAACATAATAGATTCTCGCCCTATTATTATCAAGATAATGTAAATTTGTATCCATATAACGAAAAAAACGCTATTCTTTTTATAGAAATATACAAAAAGGATGGCGTTTTTAATATGAATTTATCGATTTCTGATGAACTAAAATTAGTTCATTTAACAATCAAGTGAATAAGGTACACAAGAACTAGTAGCCCTATGTGTTTGATTAAGCCAAAACATAGCTCATACTTCATTAACTCAACCTTGTAGTCGATTAGAAGCTAACACTGATATTTCTATGAATCCAGAAGCGCTCAACCAACGATGTATACCAACTATTTTCGTCGCATTTACTTATTAGATTCTACAAATTTGAAATTCCCCTCACATAAACTTAGCTTGATGTGTATGAGGGATAATCCCTACCTTTTCTTTATTTCTTTTTTACTTTTATACGATAAGATAAGCACTCATGTAGTGAAGCTTGCTCTTTATATCGCAATTTTTCAAAATCAAATGCTCCCCCTGGGAAGAATCCTACAATACTTAAACCTGCTTTAGCACATAAATCACTAATCTCTTCAACTGTATAACAACGTAAAGACTGTGTTACAATCTCATTAGGCTGATTAGGATTCCACCAATGATCTAGCATTCTTTCATTTATACTGTCATATTCATACTTTCGCATCGCTGTACCAAGTGACATTTCTCTCCCATTCACTGCTTTCCAATACAATGGTTGATAGATATCAATTAATGCATAACCATCATCTTTCATCCATTTTTTAATCCTACTTAATAGAAATAATTGTTCTTTATCTGTTCCTACACCAAATCCGTCTAAATAGCTTACTACATCAAATTCTTTTGGAATATCAATTTGATAGAAATCGCCTTGATAAATCGTAATATCGTTACTAGAATGCCTTTTTGCAAATTCAACTAATTCTGATACAAGCTCTACAGTTGTCATTGTTATATCTAGCTTTGACATTGCTCTGGAAAATCCACCATTCCCTGCACCAAGTTCCAACATCGTTTGAAACGGATATCCAACTTGTTCTTGCACCTCTTTAGCAACCTGCTCTATCCAGATTTCTGTATTTACATCATAATTCGACAGTTCAAATTGTTTTTTGTAAAATTCCTTCACATTTAATTCGTTCATTATTATTCTCCTCCTGTAATAGTTTTTTCTACTACAGGTTAGAAACTAAATTTCTGATACCCATTAAAAATCCCCCTTATTTATCGCCTACAATTCTATATTATCAAATTAAACAGAGTATTCAAATGCATTTTATTCTCTATTGATTTGAGAATTTCAACTGAAAACAAAATAAAAAGCAGATAATGAATTATTCCATTATCTGCTTACCAATTTATCCTTAGCTGCTTTTATTATACTTTTTGATACACGAGCCAATCCCCAGAATCAATGATTTTCTTTAATATCTCTTTATCCTGAACAACATACACATATGTATGTATTTCTTTATCAGCAAAATATACTGTTTGCGTTATCCGGTCATATAAATCAGTCTCTGCATTACCTGTATATTCTTCGAGTTCATCTAACTTTTGCAAAACCTCATCATCTACTTCGTAAACTTCCCCGTATACCTTTTCCCCGTTTGAACAAATCATTGCAGGATACCCTTCGTTTGTATCAAATAATTTGCCATACGTCCATGCTCCGTCTGCGATGCATGTTGCACCTTGCATATAATGAGCATTCGTTTGCTCTTTTCTTAACGTGCCATACACGAAAACATGATGCATATGTCCCTATCCCCTTTTTATTGCTCTTTACTTTCTAATTTGTAAATATGCACGAATCATAAAGTAACTCACTTCACCTGGAAGCTGTTCTTTAATAGATTTCAAACCACCTTCTGCATTTTGTACGGCAGTTTCAATAAGAGCTTCATACTCTGTTGGAACAAAGCTTTGCCACTCTACTTCAATACCATCTTCATGGCAACGGATTAAGTGGTTTTCAATCGTTTGTCTTGATAGACCTCTATCTTTCGCAATCTCATTTAAATCAATGCCTTGTTTATACATTTCATATGTTTCTATATGAGAATTCGCTGACGCTTTTCCTGATTTTTTACTCTCTGAAACAACTTCAGTCTTAATTGTTTCCGCATAGTTTGGGTTATCCTCAATAAAGTGCTGAACTGCTTGTAAGAAGTGAGACCCGTACTTCACAAGTTTGTGTTCTCCGATTCCTTTTACAGTTAGGAGTTCGGAGTCACTTTGTGGCATTTTCGCACACATATCTTTTAACGTTTGGTCAGAGAAAATAACGAACGGCGGTACACCTTCTCCTTGCGCAATTTCTTTACGCACTTCACGAAGCACTTCAAATAAAGGATGGTCTTGAACAATTTGTCTCGTTTCTACTCGTTCTTTGCGTAAAACATTCTCTTTACCAAGTAATACTTCTTTTCCTTTTTCCGTTACTTTTAATGTCGGATACGTACCATGTTCAACTGCAATTAACTCATCTGAAATTAAAAACTCAATAAACTCACTGACTTCTTTTACACTACGGTTTGACAAAAGACCGTATGTTGGCAAAGTATGAAAATTAAATTCAATGACTTTCTTATTTTTAGATCCAGTTAATACTTGTGCAATCATTTGTTTTCCGAATCGTTGGTTCGTTCGAATCATACAAGATAGTACCATTTGTGATTCTCTCGTCACATCAATACTTTCACGGTCGTCCGTACAATTACCGCAGCGACCACAATCTTCTTTCGGCTCTTCTCCGAAGTATTGCAAAATAAATGATTGTAAACATTGTTCTGTATGACAGTAATCGGTCATATTTTGGAGTTTTTCAAGTTCGTTTGAAAAACGTGATTCTCCAGTTGATTGATCGATTAAAAAGCGTTGTACTTGCACATCTTGAGAAGAATATAACAAAATACATTCACTATCTAATCCGTCACGACCAGCACGTCCTGCTTCTTGATAGTAACTTTCCATATTTTTTGGAAGTTGATAATGAATAACGTAACGAATATTCGATTTATCAATCCCCATTCCAAACGCTGATGTCGCTACCATAACGCTGATTTCATCTCGTAAAAAGAGTTCTTGCTGTTCATTTCGATCGTGATCGCTCATACCAGCATGATATTTCGATACCGAAACTCCTGCTTTCCCTAAATCTTCATATAACTGATCGACTACTTTTCTTGTAGCTGCATAAATAATCCCAGATTCTTTCTGATTTTGACGAATATAATCTGCTAAATACGCATTACGATCCTGTCCTTTAATTACTGAAAACGATAAGTTCTCGCGCTCGAACGTTGTCATAATTGTATTTTCTTGATTAATTTCAAGCGTATTGCAAATATCATCACGTACTTGTGGTGTTGCTGTTGCTGTTAATGCTAAAACGAGCGGTTTTTCTGGAAGATAATCTAATATGCGATGTATATGTAAATAACTCGGGCGGAAATCATGACCCCACTGCGAAATACAGTGCGCCTCATCAATTGCAATCATCGGGATTTTCATGTCCATAAGTTGATCAACAAACTCCATAGAATCAAGACGCTCAGGCGCCACGTAAAGCAACTTGTAATGCCCTTGTTTCGCCAATTGAATTCGTTGATTCGCTTCTGTAATAGAAATAGAACTATTAATATATGTAGCGGAAATACCGTTTTGTATTAATGTATCTACTTGATCTTTCATAAGTGAAATCAAAGGTGAGATAACTAATGTCGTTCCTTCGAATACTAATGCGGGAATTTGATAACAAATTGACTTACCACCGCCCGTAGGCATAATACAAACTGTATCTTTCCCATCTAATACATTTTTAATTGTTTCATCTTGTCCTCTTCGGAATGACGAATAACCGAAATAAGACGCTAAAAGTTCTTGTGCTTTTGTAAACAAAAAAGAGTCACCTGCGTTTCTATATCTTTCATCTATTCCTATTATATCATCACTTATGCGTCATGAAAGTGCTGAATGAAAGAGTTATATATAATCTATCATCAAACTGATTCTCGCCATCCTTTTGCATGATCCACGAACAATTGTTAATAATTCTTGTAAAGCTGGAGAAATCCACTTGTTTTTGTGATATGCGATTTGTGAAGTTTTCGCTGCATACAAACTATTACCTGGATTCTTTAACAAAGCACTCTCTTTAAGCTTAATAGCATGCTTTTTCATTATTCTAAGTTTCTCTTCGTTATGGATATTAATTAGTATCGGCGTTTTAGTTGCTTTCTACGTTTTACAGCATATAAAACACAAATCTAGTATACATGAAGTTAGAATTTCAATATAAATATTCATTTTATTCGCCTTCCTAGAATACTACTAATCGTATACATGTGCATTTGAGGAGGTTAAATTATGAAACGTAGTTACAATAGTTCCATCAAGCCTAAAGAGTCAAATAAAAAACTCCAATTTTCTAATAATGATGCGTGGAAATATGAATCATTTTATAAGTATCAGCCCTTATTTTCTTATAGCAAGCTTATGAATTTCCTTTCTCAACTTTTTAAACGTTAATACATGTGCCAAATATATATCATTCAAACAAATTTTCTCAACATAAAACTTATAGACTTACTACAATACAGTTGTTACCATATATAATAATCTGTTAGATAAACCCCTTATGTTGACCTGCTTAAATTAGCAGGTCTTTTTTATAATTACATATTGCAATGTATCGTAGTCTGGCTGAAAAGTCTTTTCTCCATTTTAGAACCCTATTCCGCTCTCCACAAATGATTATAATTCCAAAAAGTAAAATATAAATCCGTTACATTCATATAAGTAATTCACTTTTTCTCAATACACAAAGTGAATTTCATTTGTTATTATGAAGGTACTCTAGATGAGTTTTTACTCATCTACATTATCTAGTTAAAGGGGTCTGCCGCGGGAAGCAGATCCCTTTAACTTTATTAAAAAGTACCCTTCTCATTTGGACACATTTACCAGGTTATTTTGAAAGAATTTTGTGCTAATATTACGTAGTCGAGTCCGACATCTCGGCAATACCCTTTTGAGGTCCTGCAATTTCCCTTGCAGGACCTCTATTATTTTAAAATTCTTTTGATTCATATATATCATAAGTATGTTTTTCGTTCCTCTTCAACCTTCAACTTTCTCCTTTTCCAACTCTCAAAAAAACTCTTGGACACGTAACTTAAAAATAACGTTTATCATATTGTGAGATATACATGTTCAAAGGAGTGTAACTATTTATGTATACTTATTGGCAATCGTATTACTCCCCTTATCATATCACTAATGGAAACTTCGATTCATTTGTACGAAATTACCGAGTTAGTAAAAACGAAAACTTTTTAAAAGGATATATGCGTTCTTTATGGGAACAACACGTCACTTGGACGCGATTAGCCATTATAGGCATCATCTTTAACTTGCCAGACGTAAACGTTACTGTTGGACGTCTTCTACAAAATGCAACACACATGGGGATATCACTTGAACCATTCTACGGAGAAAATGCAGTAAAAAAATATAGTGCATTAATTAAAGACCACTTAACAATCGCTGCTGATCTTGTTAAAGCCGCTAAAGCTGGTGATCAAAACGCAGCTACCGCTATAGAAAAGAAGTGGTACGCTAATGGAGATGAAATTGTTGAGTTTCTAACCAGTATCAACCCATATATAGAAAAAGAAGAATTTAGAAAAATGTTTTATGAGCATTTAGCGTTAACGAAAGCGGAAGCACTTGCCTTCCTAAATAAGGATTATGATGCCAGTGTAAAACTATATGATAAAATTGAAAAAGAAGCATTAGAAATGGCTGATACTATAACAGATGCAATCGTAAAACAATTTCCGCAAGTATTTCAATAATAATGGGCCGATTTGTCTTCAAATCGGCTTATTATTGTTTCTATCTAGTTCACATTTTACGCCTCTCCTCTTTACATTTAGCTTATATCGATATATTTTATTAATATCCGTTTTTTATAGGAGGAAATAGTTTGATTAACGCAATTGGTCTCGTATTTATCCTCACAAATAAGCACGAGAAAAAGAAGAAAGTTTATCTGAATGAAAAATTCGCATTAATAGACATTATTGATTCTAAAGAAGTATTTGATGATGAAGGTAACTCATTAGTAGAACTAACATGTAAATACAGCATATACTTAGATGAAAAATACTATTGTAAATCTCTCGATGATTATACTGGACAAGTATTCCCCTTTTTAAGCGCAAAAATAGGAAAAGGACTTCTCAGAAACTTAAATTACTACTTTTCTTACGTTGATGCCTATGATAAAAAACCACCTGTTAAAGAAATAAGACCGCTTATGAAACAAGTAACTAACAGATAACAATAATCATTCAAAAAGAAAGCATCTAATTTTTGATGTTTTCTTTTTTGAATCAAGAACTCGTTACCTTTCATCCTCTTCTAAATGTATGTATCCAGGCATACTTTAAATTAAAAACATTGGAGGATTAGACTGAATGAAATACTCAGAAACAATTGTTAGTAAACGGCTTCGAACACTAAAAATGTCTGGTATATTTTTCATGCTAGTTTTAATCGCATGGCTTGGATATACAAAATTACTTTATGAAAACGGATTTCTTCAAGAAAAGAAAAATTCAGTTGAAGTAATGCATACTAGCATTACAGGAGAAATTGAAAACACTTTTCATGTAAACTTACAAGGTTATCGTAAAACGAGTCTTGATATCGTAATAGATGCAAGTAGAACGGATCCAAGCGAACTGTCCTTAATTGAACTTATCAACGCATCTTGTTCTCAAGATTGCATAGGTGAACCTTCAACTTACGTTAAATCAAACCACGGATATATCTTTTATAAGGAATCTAACGGTACTAATGTAACCTTAAAAATTAAAAAACAAAACATATGGGAAATAGAAAAAAAATCCGTTCAAAATGGAATTTAAAAGGTTCCTATAAAAAAAGAGTACTTTACTTCAAAGTACTCTTTCAAAGAAAATTACCACTTACGGCATTTATCCTCATCATCGTCACGTTTACGATTGCAACGGCAATCATCACAATCACAATCACAATGACGTTTACGTCTACAACAACAATCATCGCAATCTCTACGTCTACATCTTCCAAACATTAAATCATCCCAAAATCTATTACAATCTCGGAAATGTCTACAACGACAATTATTTCCCATGAATATGATTCCCCCTAATATAAAATAGAATTCATCATATTCTATGTTTAAAAGCATAAAAAGGCTTGTTCACTAGTCTATTTTATATCTATCAATGTGGTGTAATTTGAATCTATATTACTATTTCATCCCTATACTTCCTTTCCTTCCTCCACAGCACCCTTCAACCTCTGCAACATATACCCAATCCCTCTACATCCTTCTAACGGATATGTAATGATTTCTTCTGGATATAGCTTCGTCACTACTTTTTTATGCTTCTTCCCCGCAAGTAAGACAATTTCATCAAACTGAAGTAAGTCTTTTTCAATCATCTGTTTTTGTAATTGTTCTATACTAATAATCTCATTACTCTTTGAATCAAATGCAAGATCATAGTTTTCCTGTACAATATCATTTGGTCTTAAAAATCCATGCTTTGCTGATAATATAACCCAGTTCTCGAAAAACTCCGTTGCGTACGCTTGACATGCTTTTCCGAACGGGCTAATATATACATCTTTTGCCGCTGCCTCTCCGTAATCTGGGTACTTATCCCAAATTTTCTTTTTTCCACACGGAATAATGCATAATCTTTTCATCGTTATTTCTTACCTCACTTCTATCTTTCTTATGAAATATCAATTTCCCAGTACATTTTTTTACAGAATACTATATAATAATCTTGAAAGATAAAATTACATTATCTTCTATATTTGGTTTAATTTCTTTTAGAACAGTCGATTAAGTATATATATTATTACATAAACACACCGTACTAAAGTCACTTTCATACAGCATGCATATACCTCATCCTTTAGTGAATTTGTGAAGATTTCGTAAAATCAAGCATACTTAATCTCCCAATCGCTATTCAATAGTACAATATATAAATGTAGTATGAAAAGGAGGTGAACAACTATGAAAAATATACTCCCAGCATTATTAGCTTATATTATTGTTTGTATCATCGCGATTATCATTCCAGCATCTGAGGGCTATAATACTGTAGGTTGGAAATTCTTTGTTGGGCAAGCGTACGCAATACCTATTTTCATTATTGCTGCTATTATTACATTTTATATAAATAAGAAACGATCTTATGAATAAACGATAAGTAGGATAGCTATTGCTATCCTTTTTTATTTCCATCCAATAGGCTCGTCTGTAATTTTATAATAAAAAAAGACAAGCAGCCAATCTGACTACTTGTCCTTCCTGTTTATCCGTACTCAATAATATTAAGCTTGGAATGCTTCTGTTAGTACTGGTACGATTTGTTTTTTACGAGATACAACACCTTTTAAAGTAGCTGTGTTGTTTTCTAATGTTACGTTGTATGCTTTCTCAACAGCGTTTGTTGCTTTACCGATCGCAAGACCAACAGAATCGTTAGTTAAGATATCAGTTACAACGAATAAGAATAGGTCTAAACCTTTTTCTTCTACTACTGCAGAGATAACTTTTTCAAGTTCCGCTTGGTGTACAAGAACGTCGTTTGTATCAACAGCGTTTACTTGTGCGATTTCAACTTTTGCGTTACCCATTTTGAATTCTTTAGCGTCAAGAGAGATTAATTGCTCCATTGTTTTTCCGCTTAAGTCAGCACCAGCTTTTAACATTTCTAAGCCGTAGCTATCTGCATCTACACCAGCGATTTCCGCTAATTCACGAGCTGCTGCTACGTCTTGTTCTGTGCAAGTTGGAGATTTGAATAGTAAAGAATCTGAAATAATTGCAGATAACATTAAACCTGCAACTTCTTTACGAATTGCAACACCATTTTCTTTGTACATTTTGTTTAAGATTGTAGCTGTACAGCCAACTGGCTCACAACGGTAGTATATAGGATCGCTTGTTTCAAAGTTAGCAATACGGTGATGGTCAATAACTTCTAACACACGAACAGATTCGATATCGTTAGCACTTTGTTGACGCTCGTTATGGTCAACTAAAATAACGTTGTCCACTTCGTTTGCTACTGTCTCAACAAAACGCGGTCCTTCTACTTTAAAATAGTCTAACGCAAATTGAGTTTCACCGCTGATTTCGCCTAAACGTACAGGCTCAGCATTCATTCCTAATTCTTTTTTCAATTCTGCATAAGCAATCGCAGAACAAATTGCATCTGTATCTGGGTTTTTATGCCCGAAAACTAGTACTTTTTCCATGTTTTCCACCTCTTCATGAAAAGGATATCTTAAAGAAGCAAATATGACAATATTTAAAGCGTATTTTTTTATAAATTATTGCACTTTCTTCTATATTTTTCATTGTTTTCACAAATAAAGACCCTCTAAAATAATTTAGATGGTCAAAGGTTATCTTTTCGTTAAAATAAAGATGGTACTTGCACTACGTTGTTAAATGCGAAATTGGAGGCTAAACCATTATTCACAAGGTTCACATCAATAATTTGATAAAATGCATTTCCAGTGTCTGCAATCTCCCAAACAGCTACAATAAGATGATATCCACTACGGTCAGTTGGTACATTTGCTTCATGTGTTACTGTTATCCCTGATTTAGCTCCACCATCATCTTTCACATAGAACGGCACTAAATCTAAATCCGATCGTGTTAATGGTTTATTTGGATTCCAATCTTTTTTCGTAATGTAGTATTTCCATTCTTGATCCTTGTGCCATTAAAGCGCCCAATTACGAAATTGGCAAAGGCAGTCTAATTATCAAATAGCCCTCTTCCTCTCAAATTTACGGAAACAGGCTCCTTTCCTATTTCACGTGCCCATATAGATAACTGGCCGATATGGTGGCTTTCGTGGACAATGACATGACGTATTATCTCTCCGTGTGTACATTCAATGACTCTGCGCCTGATTGGTGCGTCTCTAGAGCTAATCGGTTCTTCATTGAAATCAGTTTCTGAAAGTTTCCGAGAATCCATTTCATTTGTCCAAGATGTCACAAATGGCTTCACTTTCTCGTGGTATTGAGCCGAAAGATTTTTCACTTTTTGCAAGCTGGCATATTCTTCAAACAATGGCTCCTCAGGCACTGGTTCACCTCGCAAACCTAAGATCCACATATATTCCACATCTACAATGTGAAATAGAGTATGTAGGATACTGCCGAACCCACCGATCCGTTTCTTTAATAGTTCTTCATCCGACATGTCTTCGCACAATGTAAACCAATCATCACGAACTTGCCAGTTATATTGAAACAGTTTCAACATGACAGCAACCTCCATCTTTTAGATTAACATTTAATATTAACCAAAAGACTTCAAAATCCCTATTTAAATAATAACTCTAAAAAACCTGTTAAAACCTTCCACAAACTGGTCCTTTAATTAAACATTCCAGATGAAGTTAAAGGGTCAAAAGAAAAACCCTATTATACAGGGTTTTATCAATCTTTTTTATAAATTAACACACAGACATAATAACAAATATGTCGTTTGAAAACCTCTCTCTTTTCAAATAAAAAACTAAATCATTTTATAATAAATAACCGTTGCATCTAACTCACCATTCGGAGAAATTGCATACCTCGGTATTCTGCCGGATTCTTGATAATCTAATGACTTGTACAATCTATTTGAAGGGTCTCCTTCTCTAGTATCTAATACTAAAAGAGACCTACTTTCTTGTTTCGCTCTTTCTTCTGCTTTTTGCATAAGTGAGCGTCCAATACCGTTACGTCTAAAGTTTGGATGGGTCATTAACTTGCAAATTTCAGCTCTGTGGATTCCATTTGGCTTTGTAATTAAATGTAGTTGAACACTGCCCGCCACTTTATTGTTTATTTTAGCAACATATAATATCACTTCTGGTGCTAATACAGTGTGCCAATACAGTGTCGCTTCTTCTCGTTCCAGTGGCGGTAGAAATCCTATTGAAGCTCCATCATCTACTACAGTTTTCAACAATTCAGAAAGTGCTTCAATGTCTTCATCAAGTCGTTTAATCTCTTCTATTACTACACTTTGCATTCCTTTTCCCCCTTTTGTTCACTCAATATACACTTGTATATTACCACTAATTATAAGAGAAAAATTAAAGAAGGAATAACTGAATATTAAGTTGAAATTATTTAAGATATGATTTTTTTAGAAAGGATGGCTTTATGAAATATATTTTAGACAGGACATACGCAAAAGAATTACTTGAATGGGCTAATCAACAAAACCCAGGTCCTTGGTTCGAACATTCAATTCATGTTGCCCATGCAACTGAGAACATCATTGTCGAACTTATTAAAAATGGGCATGACCTAGATGTTGACATAGCATACACTGCCGCTCTCTTGCATGATATAGGAAGATATAAAGGTTCTACCAAATCGGTTATTCATTCCTATGATGGTTATATGTATATGAATGATTTAGGGTATACAGGAAACGCCATTATTTGTGTGACACACTCATTCCCTTGCAAAAATGAACATATAGATATTGCAGCGGAGTGGAGTCTTGTTCCCGATTATATGGAAAGCCGGTTAGTTGAAATATTGAACGAACATAGTAACTACGACTTATATAACAAAGTAATTACCCTTTGCGACGCTCTAGCTGACGCAGATGGCTTTACTACTCTTGAAAGAAGGTTGATTTCAGTTGGTTTACGTCACGGAACAACCGCCCATACATCTTTACATTGGAAGGGATTCTATACAATTAAGAAAGAATTAGAATCTTTAATCGGTAAAAGCATATACACACTTCTCCCTGATGTAGAGAAATCAATTTATAAAAATGTTGAATAGTAAGATGTAACCTTTCTTCAATAAGAAAGGTTGAATTATTCATGAAGGAAATAGCCCATCAATAAAAGAATTAAAATGAAAAGTGCAGTTTAAGGAGATGGTGTATATTTTCGGAGAAATTGGAGAACGCGAAATACAAATTCACGTTTGGAATGATAAAAATCTTGATCTACTTCATAAAATAAATACCCCAGAAATGATGGAACATCTAGGAGGCCCTGAAACGAAAGAACAAATTTTAAAACGCCACAAACGATATCTTGAACTTGGTGATGACGGGCAAATGTTTAGCATTACTCAATCTCCTGATTTTGTGGAGATTGGCTCCGTTGGGTATTGGAAAACTACTTGGAATGATGAAAGTGTTTATGAAATTGGATGGAGTGTACTACCACAATTTCAAGGGCAAGGAATAGCCACTCTCGCAATTAAACTAGCAATTGATGCAGCAATGAAAGAAAACAAATATAAATATATACACGCTTTTCCTTCCATTCATAATCCTGCTTCAAATGCGGTTTGTCGGAAGCTTAACTTTGCGTTTATTTCTGACTGCGAATTTGAATACCCACCAGGTAACTTAATGCATTGTAACAACTGGCGTTTAATAGTAGCTACAGATTAAGAACGATAGAGTACATATGTAAGATTCTTATAAACTCTTTCGAAAGTGGAGGGATTACTTATTAGTAAAATGGGATTTGACTTAATAACTCATGAAGGCAACTTTAATTTTGGATATGAAGATATAATGAATACATCTAGGAAATGTAAATTTTCTAACTGCTCACATACAAATGAACCACACTGTGCAGTTAAAAAAGCCATCTCTGACGGCATTCTTTCTGAAGAGGTAGTTAATAGTTATTATAGAGATTTAAACGAATTACACTATGTTACTAAGCAAAAGAATAAAACAAAGGCTATTGACTATATGAAACAATTGAAACTCTTTCAAAAAGATTAGGCTAAAATAAAAAAGTTCTCCTTACAATAATATTCAAAGGAGAACTTTTTTATTTTATAACTTTAATTTTTCAATACCAACATACATTCTTGCATTAAAATCATTGCTTTGCAAATTTATAAGCTTAATCTATTCGGCCCTTTGCTTTAGAAAAAACTTATAAAACCACAAAAAAGATTGAATTTTCAGTTTTTTATTTTTAAAATTTAACACTATCATCCACTGACACTTTTTCTTTAGAGCTTTTCCTTTCCAACTCTTTGCTCCTCTCTTCCCAAAACGGTACACCTTCAATCCCTACTTTTTTAGGGTCAAAAACCGGATCTTTCCCTTCTTTTTTCTGCGTTTCATAATCTTTTAACACTTTTAATGCTGTTTTGCTTAATAGTAGAATCGCTATAAGGTTTAACCATGCCATACTACCTATTCCTAAATCTCCTAGATTCCATAAAAGTGAAGCTGATTCTACACTACCGATGTAAACCATAATTAAAAATCCAATTTTTAAAACTGGTTTTAACCAGCTATATTTTAATTGATGATCTAAATAAGTAAGCGTCGTTTCAGCGATATAATAGTAAGCGAGTAAAGTTGTAAATGCGAAGAAGAAAATTGCGATTGAAATAAATAATGGACCAAATCCTGTCATAACGGTTTCAACTGCTTGTTGTGTATAAATGGGACCAGCTTCAATATTGCCTATGTTCTGTACAATAGCGCTTTTCCCTTCAGGTATAACATTGTACATACCTGTAATTAATATCATAAGTGCTGTCGCTGTACATACAACAATTGTATCAATGTAAACAGAAAATGCTTGAACTAATCCTTGTTTTGCAGGATGAGATACTTCAGCAGCGGCAGAACTATACGTTGCTTCTCCAACACCAGCGACATTTGAAAATACTGCACGCTTTACTCCCCATGCAATAGCTGCCCCAACGATTCCTCCAAACATTTCATTTACACCAAATGCGCTTGAGAAAATTAAAGCAAACATACTTGGAATTTCCGTTACATTCGCAATTAATACGATACATGTAACAATTACATAACCAATTGCCATAAATGGAACTAACATTTGTGAAACGCCTGCAATTCTCTTTACTCCACCAAAAATAATCGCTGCCAATAATACAACTAAAAATATACCAGTTACATATTTACTAATGCCAGAAGAGTTTTCAAATCCAACCGCGATACTACTTGATTGAATTCCTGGTAATAAAACGCCATATGAAAGTGTTACTACCACCGCTACAATGACCGCAAACCATTTCATTTTTAAGCCCTTCTCAATAAAGTATGGCGTACCACCGCGGTATTCATTGCCTACTTTACTTTTGTATACTTGTGCTAATGTCGATTCAACAAATGCACTAGCTGCTCCTAATAGAGCCATCATCCACATCCAAAATACAGCTCCAGGCCCGCCAAAAGCGATAGCTGTCGCTACTCCTGCGATGTTCCCTATTCCAACCCGGCCCGATAGCGCCAAACAAAATGCTTGAAAGGATGATATTCCCGTCTCTGAGCTTTTCCCTTCAAATAATAGTTTAATCATCTCTTTAAAATAACGAATTTGTAAAAAGCGAGTCGCAATTGTGAAATACACTCCTGCTCCTAATGCAAAAATAACTAAGCCGATACTCCATACTTGCCCTACTAACCATTCTACTAATTTCTCCATCCAAATCCCCCTTATAATTCTTTTGAAAAAGCAATTTTATATATAAGAAAACGGACAACCTTTATCCTACCTACCAGTTGTCCGCATCTCTTACTATATTTCATCATTCTTTTATCCCGCTATTTGTGGGTAGTATGATTCCCACCTCATGCGTTGAACACAAAGGAAGTAAGGTGGAAAATCACCTACCGTAAATGCCCTATTGGTTCAAATACTATTCTACAGTGATGAAAAGACTCCACACTGAATATAATTTTACTTGATATTTACCCAAACACTTTTCACTTCTGTATAGTTATCAAGTGCATATGAACCTAATTCACGTCCAACACCAGATTGCTTATATCCACCAAATGGTGCAGCAGCATTTTCTAAGTTATAATCATTAATCCACACTGTTCCTGCCTTTAATTTATTGGCAACTTGATGCCCTGTTTTAATATTTTGTGTCCATAAACCCGCAGCAAGCCCATATGAAGAGCGATTTGCTCTTTCAATTACTTCTTCTGTCGAATCAAATGGAAGTATAACGACAACTGGTCCAAAAATTTCTTCCTTAACAATTGTCATATCGTCAGTAACATTTGTGAATACTGTTGGCTGTACAAAATAACCTTTTTCAAATGCACGTTCACCGCCAGCTGCAACAGTAGCACCTTCAGCTTTTCCTTGTTCAATGTAATTTAGCACACGCTCTTGTTGTTTTTTAGATACGAGCGGTCCCATTTCAGTTTCCGCCTCCATACCTGCCCCTAGCTTCACGTTATTTGCCATTTTCACAAGTTCATTTACGACTGTTTCATAATGTTTCCGATGAACGAAAACTCGAGATCCTGCGCTACAATTTTGACCATGATTATACATAATTCCTTGGAACGCACCGTTAATCGCTTCTTCTAAGTCAGCGTCTTCTAAAATGATGTTTGGTGACTTACCACCAAGTTCTAATGTTACATGTTTAATTGTTTCTGCAGATTGACGCATAATATATTTTCCTGTAACTGTTGAACCTGTGAAAGCTACTTTATCAATATCATGATGGTTTACAATTGCCGATCCTGCTTCAGGACCGAAACCTGGTACAAAGTTTACAACACCGTTTGGAAAACCAGCTTCTTTAAAAAGCTTCGCTGTATATAGTAAAGATAAAGGTGTTTGCTCTGCTGGTTTTAATACAATGGTACAACCTGTCGCAAGAGCGGCTCCCATTTTCCAAGAAGACATAACGAGCGGAAAATTCCACGGAATAATTTGACCTACAACGCCAACCGGTTCATGGCGTGTGTAATTTAAATAATCTTTTGAAATTGGAATTGTTTGTCCGATAATTTTTGTAGCCCATCCCGCGTAATAGCGGTAATTTTCTACAGTCGCTGAAATATCATCATCAAGTGCTACTTGATATGGTTTTCCATTATCTAAAGCTTCCAGCTGTGCTAATTCTTCTCTATGCTCTTCAATTAAGTCTGCTAATTTATAAATAAGATGCGCTCTTTCAGCGGTAGTCATTTCTGCCCAAGGGCCAGATTCAAATGCAAATCTTGCCGCTTTTACTGCGACATCAATATCTTCTTCTTGCGCTTCACATACGACTGCTAGAACATCTTCTGTTGCTGGATTGTATGTTTCAAACGTCTTTCCACTTATTGAAGAAACAAATTCACCATTAATAAACATTTTAATTTCTTCATTTAAAAACGCTTTCACTTTTGGTTTCAGCTCAATGTTTGTTGTTAACATATATGCTCTCCTCCTTATTTAAACAGCTGCATGAGCTGCAATTTCTGATAAAATCGTTTGAAGTTTTTGATCTTCTTCTTCAGTTAATCCTAATCTCGGATAACGTGAAGGTCCTCCGACTTGCCCGTGTAATTCCATTGAGCGTTTAACGATTTGTACATATTTCCCTGATCCTTCAAGAAACTCGCAAAGAGGTAAAATAGCATCGTTCATTTCCCACGCTTTTTCTAATTCACCATTTTGAAAATGCTCATACATTTTCGTAACGAGTCCTGGGACGATATTTCCTGCTACTGAAACCCATCCTGTTGCACCAACTAAATAAGATTCCATAACTAAATCTTCAGATCCGCAGAAGACTTGAAAAGCACCTTCGCCTTGTCTTACTAAATCTCTCGCTTTTCGAATATCTCCACTAGATTCTTTAATATGTGTAACATTTTCACACTCTTTTCCAATTCGAAGCATAAGTTCTGTACTCATATCAACACCGGAAGTAAATGGGTTATTGTATAACATAATTGGTATATTCACAGCGTTTGAGATTTCTTTAAAATGAAAATAGATTTCCTCTTCTTTCGGTTTACAATAATACGAGTTTATGATTAATGCACAATCTGCTCCGTGCGCTTCTGCATGTTTCGTATATTCAATCGTTTCTTTCGTCGTCTCCGCAGCAGTCCCAACAATGACTGGAATACGGCCATCAACTTCTTTTAATACTGTTTCTACCATGTTAAATCGTTCTTCTTTTGATAAACTAACAAATTCTCCCGTACTTCCATTAATAATAATTCCAGCTACTTTTTGCTCAATAAAGTAGTTTACGTTTTGTTTTACACCTTTCCAATCAATTTCTTGAAATTCATCCATCGGTGTTATTAATACTGGAAATGCCCCTTTAATTTTTTGCATCTTTATCTCTCCCTTTAACATTTTATTTTAATAAAAATCCTGTTGGAAACGGATCTGTAGGGTCTAATAGAAACGTCTGCATTCCTGTAATAAACCCTCTACTTTCAAATCGAAAAATGTATCCTAGTTCTTCTTTCTTCACTTGTTCCACTGTTATAAAGCTATTAAAAATACTTTCATTTCTAAAAGGTTTATCCGCTATATAATCATTTTTAAATAATGTATGAACATAAGACACAATAGTAGAAACAAAACCCGGCGAACGTACTATAAAGTTATCTTCATGAAATGTAATCGACTTTATATGGTTCTTTTCTTTTTGCATAGAATCTACTAAAATAAGTCTTTTTATTAATGACTGTTTTTGTATAGCTTGAAGTGTAGCTTCACCCCATTTTTTTAATTTAGAGATGTTTTCAATACTGATTTCTGGCGAATACGTATCCTTTTCTACAACTGCATATACTTTATCTGCCTGTATGAGAGAGTAACTTATATTACCAACCTTTAAATTTTTCTCAATCATATAACATAGTTTGCTTTCAAACGAAACAGATACAACTTCATCATTCTCTACATATGCATCCACTGAAAAAATTCCAGATAACGTTTCAATTTTATATTGATTGGAATCTCTCTTTTTTAAATATCCACTTTCTAGTAACATCGTTATTACCGCGACAATGCCGCCGTAATGAAGAGGAATTGATCCTTCATGATTAAAAAACAATACAGCTGCATCAACTTCATTATGAATAGAAGGAACGACAATACATCCATTTAAGCCGATAAAACCACGTGGTTCATTTAATAAGAGCTTCATTTCCTCTGCTAATTCGCCTGAAAATTGTTCATTTAATTGCTCCAAACTGTAGTAGTATTTGCATGGTACGTCTTTAATTACACGAAATGCTTCGCCATTTACGTGTACGTCTACTGCTGTATACATTTTTTGAATGTTCATTTTACATCCTCCGTTTCATGTTCCATCGGCGGAATTAGCAAAAAGCCTTCTTTAAGTGGATCCTTTTCATTGTAAAAAAATCTATGCATGCCCATAAGCCAAGCTGATCCCGTAATTTTCGTTACTACAGCTTCAATATTTTCGACATATGTTGTATTCATGACACACCCTTTAAATAGAGAACCTACAATACTCTCATGAACAAATTCTTCATCAATGTCGATTTTTTTATGAGCGTATAATACAGCTAACTTCGCTGATGTTCCTGTACCACATGGAGATCGATCAATTCCTCCTGGCGGAACAACAACTGTATTTTTCACATGCGCACTTTCATGAGTAGGATCTGTGTAAAATTCGATATGTGTTAATCCTCTTATAAACGAATACTGCGGATGAATGATTTCAAACTTCTCATTAATTACATTTCTAATATGAATCGCCTTATCAATGATTGTAGATGCGTTTTCTGGTACTAACTCTAGACCTACTGACTTCGCATCGATAATGGCATAAAAATTCCCTCCATACGCAATATCAGCCTCTACAGTTCCAATTTCTTCGACGTGTACAGAAATATTTTTCAGTAAAAAAGCTGGTATGTTACAGAAAGAGACTTCTTTCGCTTTCCCATCTTGAACAGAAATATCTACTTCAACTAAGCCAGCTGGCGTGTCTAGCTTTAAAGAAGTAACCGGTTCAACTACTGGAATTAAACCTGATTCAACTAAAGCTGTACATACACCAATTGTATCGTGGCCACACATCGGCAAATATCCACCTGTCTCTATGTATATAACACCTATATCAGCTTCAGGATGACACGGATCTGTTAATAGTGCTCCTGACATTACATCATGACCACGTGGCTCATTCATTAACAATTTCCGAATCCAGTCATACTCCTTTTTCATATGTAACATTTTCTCTGCCATTGTCTCTCCAATTAACTTAGGAAGTCCGCTAATTAATGTCCTCGTTGGATTCCCGCCCGTATGTGTATCAATCGTCGTAAAGACTCTTTGTGACCTCATCCGTTTAACACCCTTTCTGTAAAACGACTCAAACGAAGTGGTTCAATAGGAATGATTGTTTCTTTTTCATTTAATAACTCTTCAATCACTTTCCCAGTAACTGCTGCCAGACTAATTCCATCACCTTCATGCCCTGCTGCTATAAAGTAGTTCGGAATATGTTCCACTCCTGAAATGATTGGCAAATGATCTTCTGTCCACGGGCGTAATCCAGCATATGAACGAATCACCATCATATCTGCCATTTTCGGATAAAAACGAATTGCTCTGTTCGCAATACATTTAATAACCTCGTTATTTATCTTCGTATGAAACCCTACAAACTCTCTACTACTACCAATTAAAAAATTTTGGCTTTCTGTCGGCTCAAATACAAGAGCTACTCCGTATTTTTCAGTTAAAGCATCCACTTTTCGTTTTCCGCCAAATTTAGAAATTAAATAACCAAATTCCATTACTTTACGGCAACCTACGTGTTGTTGCCTTGAAGCTACAATAATATGTCCTTTTCTCGGTTCGATTGGGATATTTACATCTAACATCTGTCCGATTTTAGGAGCCCACACACCGGCTGCGTTCACAACTTGTTTCGCAGTAAACGTTCCATTTGTCGTTTCTACAATAAAGGAACCGTCTATATCTCTTTTTATTTCTTTCACTTCTGTATGATTAAAAGCTTTTGTACCAAATTTCTTCGATTCTGCAAGAAGTGAAAAAGCAAGAAGATATGGATTTACAGTCGAATCAGTTGCGCATTCTAAACCACCCAATAAATCATCTGCAAAAAATGGTGATTCCTCTCTTATATCTTGCCTGTCAAGCATGCGAAACGGTAATCCAGCTTCTTTTTGACGATTTACCCATTGCTGTGCTGCCTCCATTTCTTCGTCTGATTCACAAACGAGAATGCTTCCTGGCGCCCTATATTCAAATGAGTGCTCCAACTCTTCACTTAATTCAGTTACTAATTTTTGACTTACTAACGACATTTGACTATCAAACCCTGGGTCTTTATCAATAGCCAAAATGTTCCCGTCACACCGTGAAGACGTCCCACTGACAAATTCCCCTTTTTCAATGATTGTTACGTCTCTTCCGTATTTTGATGTGTAATAAGCGATAGAACATCCTATAATACCACCGCCTATTATTAAAACGTCACAGTGTCTCACATATCACCCCTCCTTTCTCCTAAATCTCTCACTTTCTATTTATGCAATTGGTGTGCCAACTCTACATACAGAACTATTTATATGAAATAATTTTTATTTGTAAAAATATTTTAAATTTATCGTAAATAGGTGTATTATTTCTTTATCACTGTCTAAATTTTTATACATACCAGGAGGACACTATGACATTTTCATTTCCAACAATAAAAGAGTTTATAAAAATTTTGTCAATTGATCGTACAAGCACCATTCAGCATATGAAACAGGAAGGTAAAAATTTTTATTACCTTCCTTCATCTACTGAAGAATGTAGTTGCGCAGTTATTTATGAAGAGGACTCTTTCACTACGTTAATCGAAGCTTTTTCTAACAATTCGGCAGTTGTAATTGTGAACGAAAATCTAGATCCTATATGCTGTGTAACTGCTCAACAAATGATTCCATTTCTTTATAATTCTTACAATGATCTGCTAGCTTTTTATAACACTGTCATTCAAACGACTGATTCTTCTGTTACCGTCATTGATGAGAAAGAATGCGTTCGTACGTGGACAGATGGCGCTGAAAAAATCTTTTCAGTCAAACATAACGAAATTATCGGACAACCCATTACACAGTTTTTTGATTATAAAGATTTAGAAATTTTACAATCATTACATGACGGAAAAAGCATAATCGCTCAGTTCCATCAGCCTCGTCCGGATTTGTTCGTATTAATTAATTCAAATCCAGTTTATTGTAACGATGAAATTATAGGAGCAGTCGTTTCTGAAACTGATGTTACAAATCAAGTCGCTTTGAATGAAAAACTATTTAATATGTCGCATGAAATGCACCGATTAGAACAAGAAGTAGCAAAATATAAAGATACATCCGATCCTTTCCTTGCGATGAATGGAAAAAGCCCTGTTATACAAAGAACGATTCAATTAGCTAGAAAGGTTTGTTCAGTGAAATCAACTGTTTTAATACTCGGCGAAAGCGGTGTTGGAAAAGAAGTGTTTGCGAAAGCAATTCATGAAGCAAGTGAGACAGCGAATGCCCCTTTCATTTCAATTAACTGCGGTGCAATTCCTGAAGCGTTATTTGAAAGTGAATTATTTGGTTACGAGCGCGGGGCGTTTTCTGGTGCAAATAGTAAAGGGAAGAAAGGGAAAATAGAGCTCGCGCAAGGCGGTACTTTATTCCTTGATGAGATTGGAGAAATGCCTCTCGATATGCAAGTGAAACTTTTGCGTGTACTGCAAGAACGAAAGTATTACCGAGTTGGTGGAGAAAAAGAAATAAATATTGATTTCCGCATTATCGCTGCTACAAATCGTGATTTACAAGAAGAAATGAGAAAAGGAACTTTCCGAGAAGATTTATACTATCGCTTAAATGTAGTTAGCTTGCATATTCCGCCACTACGCGAAAGACGAGAGGATATTATCGAATTAACCTATTCCTTCTTAAACGATTTTTCAATAAACTATAACAGGCCTATTCGCGACTTACCTTCAAGCACTATGCATGAACTGCTTCATTACAATTGGCCTGGTAATATTCGCGAGCTCCGCAACGTAGTTGAAAGACTCGTCGTATTTGCGACAGACGGCATTATAAAACAAGAATATTTACCGTTTCATACAAATGATACTTTAGAGAACAAAACATCTCATTCCCTATTACTCAGCAATAATAATATGATTCTTTCTTTACAAGAAGAAATGGATGAGCACGAGAAAAAGGTAATTGAAAGGGCTTTACACATTTTAGATGGTAATAAATTAGAATGTGCGAAACAACTCGGGGTAACGAGGGCCACTTTATATAACCGTTTAAAAAGGCTTGGGTTACAATAACCCCTTCTCCTCCTCTATGTTGGCATAGTTATTGCATAATAATTTATGTAAACCGAACTAGAGGAGGAATACATATGACGAATAAAGAGAATTTAATTGTTTGTCGTTGTGAAGAAGTTACATACGGACAACTTCAATCGACAATTGCTGAATATAATTGCTCAGCTCGTGAGTTAAAACTAAGAACGCGTGCTGGTATGGGTTTTTGCGGGGGACGTACATGTAGAACAACACTAGATCGAATGATCGAAAACGCTAACCCTGGTACATCTCCTGACGAGATTCCATTAAAATATCAACCACCAGTGCGTGCAGTTACTTTTGGGGCGGTAGGTGAAAATAAATGAATAGAATTACAAATCACCCTATTTTAGGTAGTTTAAATAGTAGTCAGCGTATCAATTTTCAATTTAATGGTCAACAATATGACGCATATGAACATGAAACGATAGCGGCCGCTCTACTTGCAAACGGAATAAGAACGTTAAGAGTGCATGAAGATAGCGGAACTCCGCGAGGTATTTATTGTAATATCGGGCATTGTTCTGAATGCCGCGTGACTGTAAACAATCAAACGAACGTACGAGCTTGCTTAACTGTTGCCGAAAACGATATGGTTGTTGAAAGCGGAAAACAGCATCCAAATATCGTGAGAGAGATGGTGAAAAAGCGATGATCGATGTAATTATTATTGGTGCAGGACCAGCAGGATTATCAGCTTCCATCTCTTGTGCACGTTTTGGACTTAACGTACTTGTTATTGATGAATTTATAAAGCCGGGCGGAAGATTGTTAGGACAGTTGCATCAAGAGCCTACTGGGGAATGGTGGAACGGAATAGAAGAATCAAAGCGCCTTCACAAAGAAGCAAAATCCCTTTCAGTCGATATTCGGTGCGGTATTTCCGTATATAACTTAGATAAAGATGAGAGGTCTTGGTTCGTACATACAAATATCGGTACGTTAGAAGCACCGTTCGTACTAATTGCTACTGGGGCTGCGGAGTATTCTATTCCCCTTCCTGGCTGGACACTTCCAGGAGTTATGTCAATTGGAGCAGCTCAAGTTATGACAAATGTTCACCGAGTTCAAGTTGGGAAAAAAGGAATCATAATTGGCGCTAACATTTTGTCTTTCGCCATTTTAAATGAATTACAATTAGCTGGAATTAAAGTAGAACATATTGTACTTCCTGAAAAAAGTGAGTTAAGCCAAAAAGCTGGTGAACCAGAAGAAGTTTTGAACTCCCTTTTAAACGCAGCTCACCTCGCTCCTTCTGCTTTTCTGCGTATAGGTAGTCGTTTTATGAAGTATGATTGGATTCGAAAAGCCGGATTAACCTTTTATCCAAATAGCGGAATGAAAATAAACGGAACACCACTTCATCTCCGGAAAGCTGCACTTGAAATTATCGGAACGGATCAAGTTGAAGGTGTTCGTGTTGCTAATATTGATTCTAAAGGAAATATTATTAATGGATCAGAAAAGATATATGAGGCTGACTTCGTTTGTATTGCTGGAGGGTTATATCCGCTTGCTGAGCTTGCCGCTGTAGCTGGTTGTCCGTTCCATTACATTCCTGAACTTGGCGGGCATGTCCCACTTCATTCAGAAGAAATGGAAACCTCTCTTCCAGGTTTATTTGTAGCTGGAAATATTACCGGAATTGAAAGCGGAAAAATTGCAATGGCGCAAGGAACTGTCGCTGGATATTCAATTGTAAAACAAGCAAATAAAAAACCCAATTCGGTTGAACAACACTTACAACAAGCAATTCAAAACGT
This sequence comes from Bacillus cereus group sp. BfR-BA-01316, assembly GCF_022664195.1. Classification (NCBI taxonomy): domain Bacteria; kingdom Bacillati; phylum Bacillota; class Bacilli; order Caryophanales; family Bacillaceae; genus Bacillus; species Bacillus cereus group sp. BfR-BA-01316. The sequence goes on along the minus strand of NZ_JAKUGX010000003.1, from coordinate 166,663 downwards.
CCACACCGTGCGTCAACAAGCTGCAATTCAGTTTAATCCGATGGTTGATGTTGGTAGACGAAAGATGAATGAGGTTTGGCGTGATTTTCAATCATTTGAAGAAAAACAACAAATGAAAGCGTGAAAAACTAGCATATAAAAAAGCGGTGGATTACATTTCCACCGCTTTTTTTATAATGTGTAATGTCACATATCGTATTTCTGTTATGTCAATTACAGGAACCAAAAGTAATTACCTATTTTTCATTCCGACTAAAACTTTCGATATAGAAATCCATAAATTTACAAACATTAAAATTCCGCAAACATCAGCGACAACTACATAAAGTCTTATAAATTGGTTTTCAAAGTGGAATAACGGAGTGTAGTAAATGGCCATTATTAAAGCTATAATCATTGAAAACAGAAGAAGTTTTTTCCTAGTTATCATATAAATGCAATACAAAAACGTATAATAAGCCCAAAATTGTGCAGCATACCATGCATGAGATAGTCGAATACCTGTTTTCGTATGTAAAGTTGTTAAAATCAGTATGAATATTACAAGTAATACAATTAATGGTGCAAATCTAACAAATTGCAAAAGATTTATTAAAAAGCGTTTTTTTGAACCTAGGTGATTTACTTCATATTTAAACATCTGTTTCGTTATATAATGAACAAAAAATATTAAACCTACACTAATAGCTAACATAAAAAATATCATTACTATGCCTTCTTTTCTAATATATTTATCAACTGTATTTTAAAAATCAATAGGACTTAACCTAATAAAAATTACACCATCATTCTTCTACCTCGCTTTGAATAATAAAATATAAGATTTCTAAAACATCATATCAAATATGGTTGCAATTCATTTGTCACAATTCGTCGAATAGATAAATAAAAGTCGTTTTATGTCACAAAAAACATTCCTCAATGAAATTTACGATTTATTTGGATGGCCAACTTCGGATTATATAGTTAAAATAATGCAAATACTAAATTGAGGGTACATGAAATACTGAATTTTATCCCAAAAGAAGAAACATACTAACAATATTAATCCAAAATAAAAAACTGTTAGAGCATACAGCTCTAACAGTTTTATTGTTCGTCATTATTAAATTTCGCTAATGCGTAAATGCCTTCCTCATCATCTAATTCAAGTTGCAATCTTGCTGCAAATGAATTGACGTTGTACTCTCGATCAAGTAGTAAGCGTAGTGCTTCGATTAAGTTCGCTTGAATTAATATTTGCTTGCGACCATTTACCTCTACTTCTGCAGAGAAACCGTAGTCGTCATCATACATTAGTTCAACTGAAACTTCTTCTGGACCAACTTGTCTTTTTTCAGCGATATATACACAAAGCGCATTTATTAATTCTTGTTCAGAAATTTTTATTGTTTCCATGCTACTTCATCTGCCTTTTTCTTACGTTGATCTTTGAAGTATTTAAATGCACGAACTGCTAACATTACGATACCAGCCATTACTAACATATTTACCATAAACGCTAATACAGAACCAAGAGCTCCCATATTTGCAAATAAGCTACCCATTAGTAAACCACCAAGACCACCTAGTAATAAGCCTTTCATAAAGCCACCTTTATTACTTTTTGGTGCTGTGTTTGTTGCTTTTGTTTTTGAATCTGTTGTCGTTTTTTGTGAATTTACATTAGAATCTTTTTTGTTTAAATCAACTTTTGAATTTTGACCAGAACTTGGTGTATATGATTTTTTACCAGATTTGTAACTTTTCGCTTCCGCGTGATTTACGAACATAAAGCTACTAGCCCCAAAGATAACCATGAATGCTGTCATTACTGCTACAAGTTTTTTCAACATATTATATCCATTCTCCTTTTATATAGATATATGTGAAATCTACCTTTCTTTTAAAACAAGAATGATAGATTTATTTTAAAATCATTTTAAAGGTTCTTATGAACTCATTATATGAACTTTTGTCGAAATATGCAAGTATTATTTACTTACGACAATAATTCCATAACAAAGGAAAAATTAAGAAAAACGGAATTGACTTTAAATGAAACAAAACATATTATAAGTTCATAAGAACTTTTTATAATTTTGGAGGTGAAAAGATGGAAACATTTCATCTCACACGAAACGAAATGGCAACGCTCCTTCTATCACTTAGAGGATGGAATACGAAAAAGCCTCTTAGCATTTTACAAGAAGCTTGGGCAAAGTCACATAAAAAAGATATTGAAAGCGGACAAAGCGTTACAGCTTTTATTACAACCGCACTTTCACCTATTTTTGAAAAATTAATTAAAATCGATGATACGGATGTCGGTTTTTCTTTAAATGAAATAGTTGCGCTTGGTAATCAGATTGAAAACACAAGTTTCTCTGTAACTGCTATGCAAAACTGGGTGAAACGAGATATAAAAGAAATGATTGGCTCCCCTCAAAAAGGGAAAAAATACTCAATCGAACAAGCAGCATTACTATTCATTGTCGAAGATTTAAAAACAGCGCTTGATTTTGAATCTATTCGCAAACTATTACGACTCATCGTAAATGATCCGGCCGATCGAAGTGATGATTTAATTAACCCTGTTCATTTATATGTAGCTTATTCTTCTTTATTTGAAGAACTGAATCAAGGGAATTGCTTACAACTAAATGCAACAGATACCATTCATACGATCGAAAATATTGTAAAAGAAAAAGCTGATAAAATCGCAAGCAAGTTTGATCAAATCAACAACGAACAACGCGAAGCAATTCGTAACGCTATTATTATCGCCACACTTTCTGTACATACCGCTTATGTACAAATGCTAGCAAAACGTTACGTTTCAGCAACGTTATTCTTACAAAATTTAGATGTGAAGCCGTAAAAAATAGGAGCAGAATTGCTTCTATTTTTTTATAACAAAAAGGTATTTAATTTTAAAGACTAAAACAAGCATAACCCTGTCGTATATTGAGAACATGGTTATGCTTGTTTTTCCTCGATGTAAGATACTAAACAATTTAACAAGAAAGTCGTTTTTAGTCTAAGTTTCATTCCACAATAGCTCTCGCTAATGAAATATACTACTCGCCTATCATTAATTTAACAAAAGTGATTTCATTCTATTAAATTCCTAACAAATTTTCTCGATAGATTTAATTATTTCATCCTTGTAACTCTTTATTAATTTCAATAAGTGCTTTTGAGCTATTAGCAAAATTTAACCAATCCTGCCTCACATTACTTTTATTATCAGTTACCCAGAGTTCAACAATATCTAGATGTGAAACATTCGTTGTTATCGGTTTCTTTATGCCATTAACTTTAGCACCTGACATATACTTAGCAATCTCAGGATTTAATGCGAAAGCAAAGTCAATTACGGTAGCACCTTGTGGTAGATGCATGGGATCTAATTTAGGGGTAAATACAACAATGTTGTCTTGTAATAGTTCATATGATACTAAATCATAAAATTCAAGAGCATCTTGAGTTACTAGATCATTTGTCATAATAAAATGATCCATCAATTTATAAATAATATCTTGCATGTCCTTATCAGTTATACTTTTTGTAAGAATATGAAATACCCCTTTATCTCTTATCTCCTGATTGATTGTTGTTTCAATACATATCACTATCTCATGGTTATTGATTGCCACTTTGGTCCTTAAGTATTTGTTTAATACATTGTTTTCAATTGCTATGTTATCTTCAAATTGATGAGGAATTGGTTTGTATAGTTGATGTATAATCCCTAATATTTTATAACAATCTAAATTGCTTGAGGCCGTGATGATTATTTTTGATACTGCTGTAATGTCTTGAATGTCTTGGAGACGAGAATAAGCTGTATAAATAGGGCTTACTTCATAGTCCACTTCAAACATTAAAGATGGTTCTAGAAAGTTACTTACGTCTTGCTTAATGTTTTGGGACATATCCTCTAATAACTTAACATAATTCTGTAAAAGTATTTTCATTCCCTTATATTTAGAATGATTGAGATGAAAGAAACTTAAATCTTCTAACTCGTATTGAATGTTTAATAGCCCTAACCTTTTACAAATAGGAGCGAAAATTTTAAGTGTTTCATTTGCATAAGGAACTTGTTTTTTTACAGCTTTCACCTGTAAAGTTCTCATGTTATGGAGACGATCTATCACCTTTATAATAGCTACTCGTATATCTCCTTGTGTAGCTAACAATAACTTCTTTAAATTGATTGCTTCATACTCTTCTTTATTGAGGATTTGTTTTTTATCGATTTTAGTTAATCCTTCTACAATATCAGCCACTTTTTCGCCAAACGTATTACGTATATACTCAATTGTGTAATCTGTATCCTCTACAACATCATGTAGTAACGCTGAGACTAAGCTTATAATATCTGCCTTACAATCTAGCAGAATCTCTGTAACTGCAAACGGGTGAGTAATATAAGGCTCACCTGAAACTCGAAATTGCCCTTCATGAGCTTTCTCGGAGACTAATATTGCTTTATGTAATTGTTCTAGTTCTGATTTATGTAGATAGGAGGCTTTTTTCAATAATTCTTTTTTCATATTTTCACCTTCATCTTGTTAATTTTCTATAAAAATTTTAATAACATTATAATTCATTATTTGAAAGTGAAATACCTGTCTAAGTGATAAGAGAATATTTATGTTGTTTATTCTCCGTTAAGTATTTTTAAATTTTTGAACCGAATCAAATTGAATACACATATTCTTTCTTAGGCAATTTCATCCTCTCTTGAATGAAAGGTGATTGTTCTATAATGTCCTCTACTTGCCCCTCTCTATAAACATAAATACCACCCACATATGCACTGTAAGCCTTTTTCTCAGTTATTACCGCTAAGGTGTTATTTTCCTTTTTAAAATCCCCCTCTATTCCTTTTTTAAATGATAAACTTTTAGAGGTTGAAAAATAAAGCTGGATTAATGCCACTAATTGTACATCATCTGATTTTGCAAAGTACTTTATTTCATTTAAAATCATTTCATCTTGTAACGGAAGAAAGTCCTCTACTTCTAACTTCTCTCCTTTATGAAAGAAATTTTGTAGCTCAGGAGTATAGAACGAAAGATTTTTCTCCTCTATCTTTTTAAAAATAGATTGTAGTAATAAGTCTTTCCCTATTACAAACGGATGGCCAAAGCCATTATTGTAAAGCCCTTCTTTCATTTTCATTAGTTGTTCGATCAAAGGGATTCCTGATTCTTCAATAACAAGTTTACCGTTAATAAAACGCATATTAGCAATCAATTCTTCTATTCGTAAGCCCTCTAATTCAAGCGTGGAATAATATAAGTCTCTATTCCAAAAATCTAATTGATCCATTCCTAATGAATTAAATAATAGCTCATCTATAATCGGAAAGGCATCTTCTTCTGTTAAAGCCTTCGTAACGTCTTCTAATAATCCATAAGTCTGATTTATAATCGTACGTATTTCCTCATCTTTTTGAATGATTCGAACAGTCCAATCACCATGATCTTCACCTGATATTTTCTGAAAGCAATGCGAATATGGACCATGTCCAATATCATGTAGAAGAGCTACAGTAGATACTAACTTTCGCTCATATTCTGATAAATGAATGTCACCAATCTCTGTAAGATGTTCTATCACTTTATTAACTAGTACATATACACCTATTGAATGTCTTTTCCTCGTATGTATTGCGTTCTCGTGTAAAAAATATGTATGTCCTTGTTGTTTAATATAGGCCAACCTTCGAAATGCTTTAGTATCGATCAATCGTATGATATCTCTATTGTGAATAGTAATTGGTCCGTAAATAGGATCTGTAAAATGCATAACTTCTCCCCCTTTGTAAATTTAACACTCTATAATCGTACGGAATTTTCAGTCTTTTTCGCTACTCCTTCCCTTTAAATATGAGAAATTTTTAATACTCCTTTCATTATCTCTTCATGAAAACTCAATTCATATCCTTTACTATAAAAACTAGGAAAGCATATACGAGACATAAAAAGTATTGAAATGGCAATATGTTTATTAAATAAGGTATAATTTGCATATAGTGAACTTTTTATGTTATTAAATAAAAAGAGCTTTTACTCGAAAAAATTTATGAACTAGAAGGTGCAACAATGTTAAGTAGTTTTATTCATTCAGTATTAACGTTTTTTGAAGGATTAGGTTATTGGGGCATTATGCTTGGACTTATGATTGAGATTATTCCAAGTGAGATTGTCCTTGCCTATGCAGGATACTTAGTATCAAATGGAAGTATCTCATTTGTAGGCGCAGTTATATTCGGTACAATCGGTGGAGTCATTGCCCAAATCTTTATTTATTGGATTGGACGATACGGTGGTCGCCCTGTATTAGAACGTTATGGAAAGTATATTTTCATTCATAAAAAACAAATCGATGCTGCTGAAGACTGGTTTAATCGTTACGGAACTGGCGTAATTTTCACAGCACGTTTCATTCCTGTCGTTCGTCATGCGATATCAATTCCTGCCGGGATTACAAAAATGCCGCTTTTACGTTTCATTACATTAACAGGACTAGCTATTATTCCTTGGTCTATCATTTTCATTTATTTAGGTGAAAAACTTGGAGAAAACTGGGGTAATATAAATGACGTTGCTGGGCCGTATGTGCAATCTTTCGCTGTTGGCGGGGTTGTTCTTATTATTTTATATTTCGTAATAAAAAAGTGGGCAAAAAAACGTAAAAAGTTTGCTTAAATTTTTAATAAAACCGCTATAAATTCATTTAGAATTATAGCGGTTTTTATTATAGGCTTCGCTATGTTTTAAGAATTGCATAATTTCTTCTTTATGTTTTAAATCATGTTGAATGAGTGATGAAAAATAATTGTTTAATCTCACTCTTTTCGTGCCGAATTGATAGTCATCTTTAAAGTTCTGGGCAGGAATTTGATTAATTTGATCAACTAATTGTTTACGGGTGGATATAAACTGATCTATTAGTTCTTCTTTTGAAATACCAGACCTCGCATATCTCATTGCACTCTTGTTCATTTCTTCCACATCTGTTGGAACATTTGGTACAAATTGTCTACTTATAAAGTATGGAATTCTATACTTCATTAAAAACTCATCCCAAACGATAAAATGTGAAATCACATCCGCAATTCCCCATGAACCTTTTCTAAAAGACTCAAACCATACATCATTTGTTACATCCTTAAATGTTTGGCACCATTCTATTAGACTTAACTTTTTTTCTAGAATACATTCTTTCTCCATAATTCATTCCTTCCTCTTTCACACTTATAATTCATTCATATTAATGACTTCTAGACATTTTATTACAACCCTCCAGTTTAAGATTTACGTGGATAAGTTACAATTCATTTGTAAATTCGTATAGTAACTCAAAAGGAGTGTTTCCCCTATGCATTGGCAGCAAAAAGTACCATACTTAATCGGACACCCTGTTGGTGTTTCTCTCATAAATGGGCAAGGGACTTCCGGCGTTTTATGCGGCGTCCAAAATAATCAATTATTTGTTTACGAATACCTTTACCAAGCCCAATTTGCAATGAAACATTATGACTTTAGACAAATTCAAGATATACACGCCTTTCCAAATTGCCCACACCAAAATCCTTTATACTAAAAAACAGGAACGGCTTTATTGCCATTCCTGTTTCTATTGTTTTCACGCTATTTTTCAGAGTAAAACTTCTGCACTGCTTCATCAAAATAGATCCAGCCTTTCCAGCCTAAATGAATTGTATCTTTTAAGAAATACTTATCATATTCATGGCTAGAAAAATCGACTACTGGGTATCCGGCTTTCTCGACTTGCTCGCGAACCTTATTATAATACACATCACGGCGTTCTTTCGGGAAACCAGCGTAATCATACCACGGTCCGTTTACAGGTACAGAAATAAAGAGTGGTTTTACATTTTTTTCTTTGAAAAGATCTAAAACAATTTGTAAGTCATCATATTCTGGTGATTCATCATACGATTCATTTGCTCTAAAGTTTTTTAACCCTTTTAATTTTTTCTTTAAATTATGTTTATAGTAATACGGATTTTCAATTCCGAATGTATTTGTTGTGGATTCCGCCTTACCTTCTTGTTCCGCTTGTTTACGTGCATCTTCCCAAGAAATTGAACGCAGTCCTGTATTTGTTTTCTCTTTCACCGGTTCGATCTTAAATAGAGAATTAAATAAATCTCGATGATCTAAAATATTCCGGTACATATATGCTAGCGGTTTAGCTAGTCCAGCTTTGATGTTATGTTTTGTATCGTTATATACAATACTTTCTAGCGAACTACTTAATATCGCATCTTTACGAACAACTTTGTAATCTAGTAAACGTTTCGCAATTTTTTTCTTCATTTCAGGATTTATTTCGTCATTAAAAATAAAGTGATAGGCTTGTTGTTTGGAGAAATTATTTGTAAAATCCCCTTGTGATACACCGGTTTTTGTAAACCATTGTGGTGAAAGAACGAAGACTACCTTTTTACCTTCTAATTCATCTATTGTCGACGTCATATTTAAAATATGAGCCAAGCTTTGCGTACCACCAGTTCCTATTAGAAATGGTGTGAAACCTGCAGGGTTTACTTTGAAATAATTAGACGGATGATATGCATCCATTCGTAAAAATTCTGATGAACCGTACATCGGTAAATACTGCGAATTCTCTAACATTTTCTGCTGTAAGAAAACACTTTGTAATTTCTCTTTTTGCAAGGAAGTTGCTGCATCTTCAACTTTCTTATCGCTAATAAGTGATATTAAACTTTTAGATGGGATAAGCAGTACAATGAAAAAGAGTAGACACGCTAAAATAATGGGGCCAAAAGCATGCTTCATCTTCATCTGTTATCCCTCTTTCTATTACTAATAAATTGTAACCCTTGTTTATGACACGCCATCATTTTCTCCTTTTTTCTATACATGTTCCATTCTATTTATCTATTATTTACATGTATGTATTTCCTTCCGTTGCGCTATTAAGTCCTATATTTATAGCACAAGAAAATGTTTCCAAAGAAACATGTTAATTATACAAGATTCTACATAAATTTCACACTGGAATTTATGTAATAATTTTATTTTTAAGCGATGAAAAAACATATAAAATGTCTATAACTCATTTAGAGCTGTAGGATATTCAAAATATGATAATAAACGTCCGTTATGATTAACATTTTCTACATTCGGTCTCCTCACGAATAACCTTTTCGTATGTATTGCAAATACAGACATAATCCCTCTCCTAATACTGTTTACAGATTAATAAATTATAAGCATGAACTATCATTCTGCTTTAAATAAGAACAAACAGACTACCACATATGTGAAGTCTGTTTGTTCTCTCACTTTATTTTTGCACGTCCGCCCATTTTAGGCTTGTTGCTGGACCAAATTGGTGAACATATAAATCTTTCACGTATGGTTTTTGTAAGTAAGATAATCCGCGCTGGAATACTGGTGCGATTACTGCATCATCAAGGAGTACTTTTTCAGCATCTTGCAATGCCTTCCAACGAGCTTTTTCATCATTACCTAATTCTGTTTTAATCTTTTTAATTAACGCATCATATTCTGGATTTGCATATCCTGTATTATTGACAGTACTTCCCGAAAGGAATACTTCTAAGTAAGTCATTGGATCTGGATAATCAGGTAACCAGCGTGATAACGACATTTCATATTCTTTTTTCTTCTCTAGCGCTAGTTTTTGCGTATGTGGTTGTAATTTCACATTTACCTTTAATCCTGGTAAATTTTTCTCAAGCTGCTCTTTAACATATTCGCCTACCTTTTTAAAGTTTTCTAAGTCATAGTTTAATAGTTCTAACGTCACTTCATTCGTGCCTGTCTCTTGTTTTGCCTTTTCCCAATATTCCTTTGCCTTTTTTACGTCCGTCTTATTAAACTCTCCTGCCGTTTCTCTAAAGTCTTTCTTGTCTGGCCCTTTTAAAAACCCTTTCGGAACGTAGTAGTTGGCAGCTACCGAACCATCATTTAAAAATGAAGTCGCGAGCCCCTTCTTATCAAAAACTGTGCTAAGTGCAAGACGGGCATTTTTATTTTTAAGAATCGGTACATTTTCATTGAAACGGAAGAAATACATAACTGGATCTGTATATTGTTTCAGTTCTTTATTATTTTTATATTTATCTACGAATTCTGTAGAAATGACCGCTCTGTCTACTTTATCTGTTTCATATAAATTTACCGCCGTTGAAATTTCTTTAACAATTTGGTAGTTTACTTCATCTAACTTCACTTCTTTTCCATCCCAATATTTATCGTTTTTCTTCATTGTAAAACTTGCTTCGTGCTTCCACTCCGACAACGTAAACGGCCCATTATACACCGCTTTATTTGCCTCTAAACCGTATTTATCACCTTGCTCTTTCGCAAACTTTTCATTAATTGGATAGAAAGACGGTAAAATAAGTAGTTTCGTAAAATACGGTACTGGATGTTCTAATTCCACAACGAACGTTTTATCATCTTTTGCTTTCACACCTAATTCTTCTAATCCTAATTGTTTCTTATTTATCTTTTCTGCATTTTTTACATCGTACGCAATATATGCATATTGAGAGGCTGTATCTGGATTAATAAGTTGCTTCCAAGCATATACGTAATCATGAGCTGTTACTGGATCACCATTAGACCATTTCGCATCACGCAAGTGGAATGTATAAGTCTTTCCGTCTTTACTCACTTCATATTTTTGTGCCCCAGCCTGGATCACTTCATCATTTTTCGATAAACGGAATAACCCTTCCATAACATTGTTTAAAACATTAAACGATACTGCATCTGTTACTTTTCCAGAATTCAGTGACGGAATTTCACCCGTTTCTAGTAGTTGTAATACTTTTTTCTCATCTTTCGGCTTCGTAGCTGTTTTTTCTTTCGCACAGCCTACTAAAAATGAAGAGACAAGTAGAGTACTAACTAATGAATAGCGAACAACCTTTTTCATATAAAGCCCCCCTATCTTTTTTAAGGTAAGTAACGACGAGCACCAGCGTATTCTTCTATATATCCTGGTGTATTTAACGGTATAATTTCTACCGATCTTTCAGCTCTTGGTGAATGAATCATATTCCCATCACCAATATACATTGCAACGTGATGAACACTGCCTTTTTCTTGATTATGTGCAAAGAATATTAAGTCTCCCTTTTGTAGGTTTTCTTTATCAACCGCAATTCCTGCTTTTGATTGTGGCCCCGAATCTCGCGGGATTGTAATACCATGCGATTTATATATCGTATGAGTAAATCCTGAGCAATCAAAACCGAATCCACTTGTACCAGCCCATATATACGGTAATCCTAAAAACATCTTACCCGTATTTATTAGATCATCAGCTGTTGGCGTAGGAATATCATTTTGAGAACGGTGAACAGTTCCATCATTTTTCCGTAGCCACGCCTTCTGACCATTTGGCAACAACACACGGTATGAAATCGTATCTTCACTTAAAAGTGGTAATCGTGTATTATAACTTACTTCTAGTGATTTATGTTTTTCAGAAGGATTTATATATAAAATTGCTGTCGGTTTTGTAATTAAAACGAACGGCTGTCCTGCCTTATCTGCAAATTCTTGATTATACGTTAATTGTTTTTCAGGCATCCATCCTGGGTACCCTTCTTCATTTCGCGGCGTTGGCTGTCCGTGCACTAGTACTTTTACCCAATCACCTTTTTTATCAATGACCGTTACTTCTTGACCGAGTAGCGCTTGCGTTTCTAATTTATTTGCACTTGTTAACCAAAGCTTCTCATCAAGCGTCATTGATTTCGTCCACTTCCACAAATCAACTGGATTTGTTGCGCTCGGTGCATCAATTGGTCGTAATGAATCAGGCACAGTCCAAAGTGTTGCTGCAGATACATCTATAAATGCTTTATTATCCTTCTTCTCTTCAGCATTTATAGATGTAAACGATGAAAATATAAATAAAGTTGTTAAAAATGCAGTTCCTACTTTTTTCATATATATCCCCCTTAAAAGATAGTTTACTAGGTACTACTTCTAAGATTGTATATTCACTACAGAATGCAGGTTTACCTTCGGACCAGTGTAAGTCATTCCTTCTGGCTCTTCTACTAACCATAACGGTGCATCAAGATCAAAGTAATGAACGTTCGGATGGGCCGCAGCTAAATGTGCAACAGCGCTAACTGAAAGTGAAGATTCCATCATACTTCCAACCATACATTTCACACCTGCTGCTTCCGCAATATCCGCAATTTTCCATGCTTCTCGAATACCACCGCATTTCATTAATTTAATATTAAGTAGGTCTGCATATCCTCCTTGGACAATCTTTAATGCGTCACCCGCTGAAAATATACTTTCATCTGCCATAATAGGCGTTTGTACATTGTCTTTCACGTACTTTAATCCATCCCAATCTTTCGCATGAACTGGTTGTTCTACAAATTCTATATTTAAATTTCTATTCTCCATTTCTTTAATAATAGAAACCGCTTCTTTCGGTTTCCATCCTTGATTTGCATCTAAACGTAACGTCGTATTTTTGGGTACTACATTTCGAATTGCCTCTATGCGTTCCAAATCTAAATGCGCCTCTTTACCCACCTTAATTTTTAATGTTTGGAATCCCTTTTCGATATGCTTTTTCGCTTCTTTTGCCATTAATAAAGGTTCATCCACACTTACTGTAATATCAGTATAAACCTCTTTCTTTCCACCTAGTAATGCGTATAACGGTATGTTGTGAAATTGACAATATACATCGTATAAAGCCATATCTACCGCCGCTTTCGCACTTGTATTTCCTATACAACTCATTTGAATGTGTAACAATAACGTTTGAAATTGCAGTACATCTTTTTCAACTAATACAGAACGAATTGGTCCTAATATTGCTTCCTCAATCCCGTTGGCAAAATCACCTGTAATAACCGGCGTTGCTGCAGCGGCTCCTTTTCCAACGATCCCTTCATCTGTATGAATAAACACATCTATACTTTCGATTTCCGTTACAGTACGAAGCGCTGTTTTAAATGGTGTATGAAGCTTTACATGTCGGCGGTTTACCTTCACATCGGTTATTTTCATTTTGTTCATCCTTTCATTGTCTATAAAGTGAAACTTTAATCCGCAGGAGGCTTTATCCGGCCATTAATGTGGAACAAAAAAATCCAGCCATAAGAAGATTCTTACGGCTGGATTTTGTCTATGAGTGGGTAGACAAAGCAGCGATCTGATTATATTTTTTTTGTGCATCTTTCAGTGCTACAAGCAGCGCCTTTTGAGACGAACCGAAATAACGATTTTTTATTTCTGTTACTAGCGCTGGATCATTAATATTTTTATGTAGAAATAAATATTTAACAAATTGAGATGTTAATGCAATTGTCGCTGAGCAATCTGCATCTACAATTTCCCCTGTATCCTTCTCAAGTACAAATGCTACAAAATAGCTTTTGTACTTTTCGGTAATGGGATTATTTTGAGGTGCTTTCGCATCCCCTACGATGTAAATTGTATTTGAAGCGTACACAGCTATCTTCCTTTCTTATACGAGGATAACGGTTTTCTTAACAGACGTATGAGCTGTTAATTCAACGTTGATTAAAAAATATATCCGCTTATCTTGTATTATATATAATTGACAGAATTTTAACAATATTTATTTTGACATATATTCCATAATTATAAAAATCTCTTAAAATAATTAAAAATGGCTCAAACTTCTCATTTTTACAATATGTCATTACTCCTTGTACCATGACATTCACACTACAAACCCCTTTTTCCCCCATACATCAAAAAACAGTTAGCTATCGCTAACTGTTCCACCACTTCACTTTGGCAATACGAATATTGTTTCGTTTGACTTAGAAAATTGATACTCTTTTCTCGCAAACTTTAAAATTTCTTCTTCATTATCCGTTAAATTCTCGATGTTAGTCTTTAAAGAACCTTGATCTTTCTTTAAAGAAACTAATTGTTTCTTTTGGTTCGTTATTGTATTTTTTTTGCCATTAATTACTTCTTGTTGTTTCGTTAAAATATATTGAACGTACAAAGTAGTCGCAGCAATAAAAATGAACATGAAAATAAAACGCCTTAACTTCTTCTTATTTATAGTTCGATTGTCGTTAGGCTGTGATAGTTGCTCTGGTATATTAGGAATATTTACTCTTTTGAGTTTCCTCATTTTCAAATCCCCCTAACCCATATTTTTTCACTACCATCGGCACGATCTCTTACTAACTTAAATTCTATTCTTATAAAATAAGCTCCTTCACAAAAAAATCTCATAAATTAACCAATTAGAGATAGCGTTCGACGACATCTCTGTATTTAAAGTAAAATTTTTTATTTATGCTGCAATAAAATAGTAGTTTATGTTATTCTTTTTCCTCTATTGTAGAAAACATTTTCACTCACATAAATTCTCCCTTTGCATACCGATGTTATAACTTGCTTACAAGGAGGAAGAAACGATGCACTACCGTACATTAGGTAAAACTGGAATCACTGTTTCAGAAATTGGCTTTGGAGCGTGGGCGATTGGCGGCGATGAATGGGGTCCTGTTAACGACAAACAATCTATAACCGCTATGAAGAAAGCAATTGAATGCGGCGTAAACTTTATTGATACTGCTGATGTATACGGATTAGGCCATAGTGAAAGGTTAGTAACTCAAGCGATAAGAGAGCACCGTAATAATATCATTTTATCAACGAAAGGCGGTTTAATTGGGCATCATTATGATCCAAATGGAGAGCCTGTTTATAATACTGCCGAAAAAGTAATCGCAGTCTTTGAAACTAGCTTACTGCGCCTAGAAACAGATTATATTGATGTTTATTTCTGTCACATTTGGTGGGATAAACAAGAAGAAACAGAAGCATTTTTACGCGCATTTGAAATATTAAAACGGGACGGAAAAGTAAGAGCTGTTGGTGTTTCAACTCACGACCTACAATATATAAAACACTTCAATAAAAACGATGAAATTGATGTTGTGCAACTTGATTACAACATATTAAACCGAAAACCAGAAAACGACATACTGCCCTACCTACAAGAGAACAATTTAGGAGCTGTTATACGCGGACCTTTAAAAATGGGGATATTAACTGGAAAGTTTACAAATAAAACAACTTTTCCTGGCGAAGATTTACGCAAAGAATGGCCAAAAGAAAAGTGGTTTCAAGAAGATTTACAAAAAGTAGAAAAATTAAGATTACTCTCAAATAAAAATCAGACATTAGGACAACTTGCACTTCGCTATGTCCTCTCCCATCCAGCAGTATCGGTCGCAATTCCTGGCGCAAAAACAGAAAAACAAGCGAAAGAAAATGCAGATGCAACTACCCGTCCGATCCTTACAGATGAGGAATTAGCGTATATTCAGTCAATATAAAACAAGACCAGCAGTTGGAAATATCCAAATGCTGGTCTTGTTTTACTTTTAATATTGTAAATCTATATCATATTCCATTCTCTTCGCTGTTTCTTCAGCAACCTCAGCACCTAACAAATTTTTCACAATATGAAATGACATATTAATTCCGGCTGAAATTCCACCAGACGTAATAATATGCCCCTCATCTACAAACTTTACATTTTCTAACATTTCAACATTCGGAAAATCTTTTCTAAAGTTTTCAATACTAGCCCAATGTGTTGTCGCTTGTTTTTCCTCAAGTAAACCTGCTTTCGCTAACAAAAGCGCTCCAGTACAAACAGAAGCCATTAACTTCACTTCTTTCATTTGCTGGCAAATCCAATTTATTATAATTTCATTTTCCACTTCGTTTTCTCTAACACCTAACCCACCAGGAATAATTAAAATATCAACTGGAGGTAAGTTTTCAATGCTATAATCCGGTTGTACCTTTAATCCGTTCCGCGCTATAATCATTTCCCCATCTTGGCTAACGGTATGTACAGTAAATGGTTGTTCACCATTCGTTGTAGTAACGGAAAAAACTTCAAACGGCCCCGCGAAATCTAACACTTCCACTTCATTAAATAGAAAAACCCCTACATTCCAGCGATTGATCATAAACTTACTTCCCCCTGCAAATGATGTAAAAGATGCTCATGCCCTTTCTCTAATGCAATATCGTACGCTGTTTTCCCATCATTTTTCTTAATCGTTTTATTAGCCCGATTTTCAAGTAATAATATAATTATTTCTTCATTTCCTAATAAAGAAGCTTCATGAAGTCCTGTCCAACCACCACTTTGAACTGCATTCACATCTGATCCCTTTTCAATTAAGAAAGCTACAAGCTCGCTTTGTTTGTTCGCAATTGCTGCTTGAAGTGGCGTATTTTCATTTTCGTTTTTTGCCCTAATATGTATATCTGCATCCTGTTCTAAAAGGAAGCTTGCTAGTTCTTTCTGTCCAAAATAAGCTGCTAAATGAAGTGGTGTCCAGCCATCTTCACTAAATTCGTTAACAACACTTGGATCAATCTTTACAAATTCCGCTACTTTTTCCTTGTCACCGCTTATGACAGCTTGTGATATTGATTGTAAATGTTTCATAATAATCCCCCAGTTTTCAAACCATTTGAGTATCCCTTTCTATATGTTCTATTAATTATTATATTTTCCTTTTTTAATTAATAGTTTACATAATAATGTTATTTGATTATTTTATTGATAATAATGGGTAAACTTCATTATTTATTTTAAATATTAAAATCTTCTGTTAAAATGGTCGTATTATGCTTAATAAGGGAGAGAGACTATGTTACAAGTAATGCCTTTAAACACTGAAGACTATGATTTAATTAGAGCCGCTGAAAAAGTAATCGAAAAAAACTATAAATATGGTCGTCATCATATCGGTTCAGCTGTACGAACCAAAACGGGTAATGTGTATGCAGCAGTACATGTTGAAGCGAATGTTGGAAGAATAACAGTATGCGGTGAAGCAATGGCAATTGGAAAATCTATTTCAGAAGGTGATCATGAACTTGATACCATTGTAGCAGTTGCTCACCCACATCCTCATGAAGATATAGAAAAATGTTGGGTTGTTGCTCCATGTGGTATGTGTCGAGAATTAATTAGTGATTACGGAAAAAATACGAAAGTTATACTTTCTTATAATGGTGAACTTGTAAAATGTAACGTAATGGAATTATTACCTGAAAAGTATACAAGTGAAGTAGAATGAAATGAAATATAAATACATACATTCAAAAAAATATTATTCCAATAAAAAAACAATCCACTTTATAAACGGATTGTTTTTTTGTTTTCATTTTTATAATGAAGATTATATTTTCGTATTTAAATTTAAAGTACAAATATCTTTAACGAAAATGAAATTAAAATACAAATATATGTCGTTATTTAATTCTTATCTTTTGAAAACCAAAAACACACTATAACCTTACATATGAAAAACACAACTACATTATGCTATATAATTCTTACTCTTATCATACTAATCTATAACAATTCTGCCTTCTTCCCTTACCTGTATCTTTCAGTACATAAGACTTTAAAACGAGTGCTGTTAGTGAATCCGTTAGTGTTTTATATGATAAATTTGAAAGGGCTAATAGATCGTTCGTATATAACATTCTATGCTTCTCTAATAATAATAGTACTAATCGTTCTGACGGTTTTAATGATTCGTCACTTTCTAGTATAAAATCTATATTTTTCATATTCCTACTTCTTACTCCTTATATAAAAAATGATTTTAGTAATTATTTAATATAAAAATACTACATAACAAAATTAAAGATATATCTAAATAACATATCATTTAAACACTATCATACTATAACATAAAAAAGGCATTTCCCCAAATTGGAAATGCCTTTTTTATGTATCTCTCTTATTTATATAATTGATACGATTGTTCTAGCCCTTTATTATATTTTGTATTATTATCCGTCCATTCTCCCCCTAAGTTTCCTGGCCATCCTGATGTATTGGCAACGTATTTAAGTAAATCCCAATCAACCAATCCTTTTTTTACACCGCGCTCATACGATTTAATCATATTAGAAATCGCTATTGTTGTATTTATTCGTGAATCCATTAAGCTCTCTTCCGATAATTGTACTGGTGCTAAACCACCACGATGTAATTGGAATAATCCGAAAGATGTTCCGTTGTCCCCTATCGCTTTTCGATTAAAATTTGTTTCATGATCAGCAATAGATAATGGTATCCAATCTGGAATACCATACCTCATTGCCACTTCACTAATTACTTGTTTATTATTTTTAATCTGTTTCTGCTTTTCATAGTTGGTATAAATTACATAACTTAAAGTAAATAACGTAAGTAATATGAATATATATTGTAGCGCTTTTTTCATCATTCCATCTCCTACTTGGTGTATGTTTCACTTCCTACATACACTATAAGACTCTTATGTGACATTCATTTGACGAAATGATATTAATTATACATAAGCAGTTACATTTTTAACTATCTATCTACTAAACTCAAGTTCTTCTAAAATCCCTTCAACAAATAAAAACGGTTAGCCAGCTTCTTCTCAATTAACATTCTCAACCTTAAATATTCCTTGCAATATGTGGTTTGCTGTAATGACTCGTTCCACCGCCACCTACTACTACTTTACCGCCTTTTTCGAAGATTAATAATTTACTTGAACCATCTGAAAGTAGCACTATTACTTCAGCATGGTCACTTGTCGCTACATAGATTACATAACCACTTTTGGAAATACAAGTTTCCCAATGCTTATCAAATTCTGATCGTACAACCCGATTAGAATACACTTGATTTTCAATTCTTCCTTGTTCTTCGTTTTCCAAATTTATTCTCCCTACTTTCCTAAAGTATCATTTATATTAAAAAAAGCCCCAATTAAAATAGTGACCACCTTGACTATAAATAGTATATGTGGTTTTTAGGAGAGTGCTTGGACAATAAAACATAACAGCATATAAATATATTACAATCGGAATTTTTCCTTAATCTTTACAGCTACTTCTTGAGCGCTCAAATTAGTATTATTAATTTTTATATACTCTTCTTTATCAATTTCACCATGAAGTGAGTTTAATCTATGTTTTTTCATCGTTTCTTTTAAATTTTTTTCAGACCATTTAATATCTCTTTTTTTCGGTTTATGCTCTAGTCTATGTGGACTTTTATTTCGCTCTAATCTTTCACCTAGTTCTGCTTCAAGCTCTACAAAATATACTGTTCCACCTTTTGATTCAAAAATACTTACTACATGATGTATATACTCCCAATCAGATTGAAGGTCAAATGCCCATACATATGTAAAAATCATTCCGTATAAATCACTTTTAGACACTTCTTCAAATATTTCATTACGCAACAAACTTACTAATCTTTTTGCTTCCTTCGTACTGTAATCAAAAAATGGACTTACTAAATCAATGGTCATGTGATTATGAAAAATTTTCAAATCTGTTAGTTTCGCTAATTCTTGTCCGACTGTCATTTTCCCAACTGCTTGGGGACCAAATATTAAAATGAATTTCATTAATTTTTCCCTCCATCTATTTATTCATTTTACAAACCATTACATAAAAATAGAAAATAAGGCAGTCGATTTTGTATCGATTGCCTTATTTTTATTGATACTTCCTTTCCGAAAATTCGCCCTATTCTTTTCGTACAGCTTCAAAAGTAATAATTTGGTCTGCATTTGACGGTTGCTTTTCATAAACATAGTCAGCAGAGCAAATAATATCAGAGAAACCTATACTTTCTAAAAGGAGTTTAAACTCTTCTATACCATACCACCGCATTGCAAAACGTTGCAGTTCAGTTTGTACTAACTGTCCTTTACTCCATTTTTCATATTTTAAATATGATACAGTTACTTGGTTAAGCCAATCTATTCCAATTGATTTATTTTCTAATGTAATCCCGTCTCCACTGGGTAAGGAAAAAGTCGATGTATGAATCTCACCTGTCTTCCAATCATACGGAAGTCCAAGGTCTACAATTAAACGCCCACCTGGATTAAGATGTTGATAAAAACATTTCAAAGCGTTTATAGAATCATCACGATTTTCAATTAAACAAAAGGATCCAGTAGAAATTATTATCGCTTCATATTTATGTGGCAGTGAAAATTGTTGTAAGCTTCCTTGATATAAATTAGGATTTAAACTTCTTTCTTTACAACGCTTACGGCAAGAATCTAGCATTTCAGACGAATAATCTATCCCATCAACTTTAAATCCTGCTTCGAGTAATGGAATAATTACACGTCCCGATCCTACTGCTGCTTCGAGAATTCTTCCTTTACAACTTTTTATACGTTCTTGATAATATTCAATATCACCATTCAAAGAATAACCGACAGGTTTTGTGTAATCATAAAGTTCTGTACAAAGTGTACTATAAAAACTAAACATTTATTTTCTCCTCCGTTTTATGTGTACGGAAGATTCTAATTTACTTAATCTTTCCGTACCTCAAATTTTAATGAAAATTCGAAAGAGCTGACTATCATAATTTACCACTCACTTTCCATGTAATATATTTACATTGTATAATATTTCCTTCCGATTGGAAATATAAAAATCAAAAATTCTGATTATAAATAGAAGAGCTTACTATTGTAAGCTCTTCATCATAAACCATTTACTTCACAATCGGTAATGTCAATTCACTCAATTTCACCGTTAACTTTGTCCCTGCTTTCGGTCTAATTGTATAATCATAGTCACTTGCGATTAATACGACTCCAATTTGATGTCCTGCTTTAAATACGTAATCATCTGGCTGCATGTCCCATGTAAATGTATAATCTTTACCAGGTTGAATCGCTGTTGAATTCTCTATACTATTTAAATTTTGTGGATCCATCCAACCTCTCGTTACAATTTCAGGCTTCGCCCCGCCATAATCAACGAGTAATGCTGTTAAATTTGATACAGACCGATCAATATTCCCTTTAATTGAAATCTTCGGCGTACCGCTTATTCGCATATCTTTTTGTAGTACAGGCACTGTATATACTAATCGATTCGCTACTTCTAACTCAGGGTTTTCTGCTAGTTGATTTGACTTTATTTTAGCATCATCTACTAATGAGAAAACATTGTTTACTGATCCCATACTTAATGGCAAATTGACTGCTTTATTACTTAAATACATACGGATTTTTGACGGTACAGCCGCTGGATCTGGCCAATTTTTTATTTTTTGCCACGTCTTATTTTCACGTTGTACATCAACCATCGGTTCATCCATAACCCCATTTTCAATTCCATATAACCAATAATCGAACCATTTATTTTGCGTTTGTTGCCAGTTATTACTTGATGTTCCTCCGTGTCCACCTTGGTGTAACCACATTTTACGAGGAACATTATTTTCACCAAGTGCTTCCCACCACTGTGCGAACTGCTTCGTTTTTACATTCCAATCATTTAAACCGTGAACAACAAACACACTAGCCTTCACATTCTTAACATCTTTTACATAGTTACGTTTATCCCAAAAGTCGTTATAATCGCCTGTTTTACGATCTTGTCCAGCTGTTAGTTCTTTAATGATCTGACCGCAAACTTCTGGGTTCTTTCTTGTTAGTACTGCTTCAGCCATATTATCTGTATCTTCTCCTTGATAACCACCCGGCGCAATGACCGCCCCATTTGCACGATAATAATCATACCAACTACTAATCGCTGCGATTGGAATAATTGTTTTTAACCCTTCCACTCCTGTCGTTGCGACAGCATTTGGTAACGTACCATTATAAGAAGCTCCTGTCATCCCTACATTGCCCGTAGACCAATTTGCATTTACTTCCTTACCATCCTCTGTATATGCTTTTGCACGACCATTCACCCAATCAATGACAGACTTCGTTCCTAGTATTTCTTGTTCATCTCCAGTTGTCGGACATCCATCTGATTTTCCAGTTCCGATACTTTCGCCTAAAATAACTGCATATCCTCTCGGAACATAATAATTACCATACGACCCAAGATTAACTGCCCCATACGGTTTTCCTTCATACGCATACAATTCTTCATCAACATTATAAACAGGAACATCTTTTAATCCAGATCGATATGGACTCATTTCATAAATAACAGGCACTTTCACATCTGGATTCGTCTTTGGACGCATAACCTTTACTGATACACGATCTTTTTTACCATCTCGATCACTATCAACTTCTGTCTCTACAAATAGATCTTCTACAATGGCTTCATCAAGTGAATAGATTGGTTTCGTCATCCCATTTTCCAATTGAATTTTCGTATTTGGAGTTAAAGCTTCTGAAACTTGTCCATTTAACTTAACACCATTCTCTTTTACAGAGGTCCCTTCTTTATTTTCTGCATGTACAGTCATGCTAGAAACTCCTGAAGTAATTGTTAAAGATAATATAGTCGATAGTGTAATTGCTAATTTCTTTTTCTTCATGTCCTTCCCTCCCCATATGTTCCTTCTTTTACTATACATTAAATATGCAGAAAATTCGGTTTATATTTTATATAAAAAATTGAGAAATTTGTAGTACTATCAAATTTGTTTATATAAAAGAAAAGGAACTAATAACAATTAGTTCCTTTCTATATACATATAAAATTGTATTTCCCCACCTACTACCGAAACCCCGTATTCAAATCCATGCCTTTCTAAAATACTTTTTACAATCGCTAGTCCTAATCCAGTACCTGATTTTTCTTTACTACGAGAAGATTCTAATACGTAAAAAGGCTCCCAAATTTTATCTATCTCTCTAATTCCCTCAGCAGCAATACCATTTTGAATTTGAAAATACACAATGTCATTTTTCTCTTCTAATGTGATTTTTATATTTTGATTCGTTGTATATTTTATCGCATTAGAGATTAAATTTTGAAAGACCATTCTCATTTTATTTAAATCAGCATAAACAATCGCATCACCAGCATTATAGTTCACTTGCAACTTGATTTCTTTCGACTCCAGTTCAATTCTATGCTTATCTATTATACTTTGGACTAGTGGTTCAATAGGGAATTCTTCTTTTTGTAAAATATCTCTTTCTAGTTTAGAAAATCGCAATAACTCTTCAATTAAATTTGAAATTTGATCTGTTTGTTTAATGATTGTATCAACATATGTGCCATCATCTAAACCGTCTTTTATTCCCATAGAATATGCTTTTACTAATGCGATTGGTGTTTTTAATTCATGAGTTACATCGCCCATAAATCGTTTTAAGTGGTCATTTCGATCTGTTAAATCTTGATGTGCTTCATGTAATTTATCACTCATAATGTTTATACTATTTGCTAACTCCCCTATTTCATCATTCGTTTTCACTTTTGTTCGTTTAAACTGAAGATGTGAAATATCTTCTGCGACTTCACTTAATTCTTTCAGCGGAGTAGTGATTGTTTTTGAAAGAATCCAAACAAGAACAATAATAAGAAATATTGAGAATCCTAAAATGTATAAGTAAAGTGTGTTAAGCGTTTTAATCACTTCATTGGAATGTGCGATAGAAACTCCTACTAAAATCAACATATCATCTTTCGCAATGTATTTCGCAAAAAAACTAGATTTTATCTTTTCTTGATCATATATTTTATTCGATTGTCCGAGGTTCTTCACTTTCGTAATTTCTTCTTTTGTAATCCAAAGTTTATTCAATGCAACTCTCTTTTTTGTAAGTTGCATGCGTAATTCTTCATTAATAACATCTTCTGAATTATTTATTGATGTATATGCAATCGTAACATTACCTTCATTTTCAATGCGATTTATAGCATCATCAAGTTCTTCACGCGGTATCGACTGTATTTGCGCTGTAATGCCTTCTAAGCTTTCACGTGTTTTGTGCACATTATATTTTGGTAAAAAATAGTTAATTAATAATAAAGAGATGGAAAAAATAAGGATGACTGTTAAAGAGATGCTGAAAAATAACTTTTTACCGAGCTTATTCACACTCTTCCTCCAAACTGTATCCTAAACCGCGATGCGTTTTTATAATATTTTCTCCTATTTTTTTACGCAACCTTCTTACATGCGTATCAACCGTTCGCTCTTCCCCAAAATAATCAAATCCCCAGACGATATCTAACAACTTTTTCCGCGTTAAAATCGTGCCTTTATGATTTAAAAAGCACTTTATTAATTGTAATTCTGTCTTTGTAATGTCTAATTCTTTCTCATTTTTATATACTTTATTTTTGGTGAAATCTATTTTTACATCTTGAACTTGAATAACATCTTCATGCTGCACAAGCTTTTTCGCTCGGGTTATTAGCACCCCTGGGTGAAATGGTTTTTTCACGTACTCATCTGCCCCGCTTTGAAGAGCTGCTAATTCGTCTTCACTTTCACTTTTCGCAGTAAGCATTAATACTTTTACACTCGAATTCTTTTTTATTTCCTGACAGACAGTAATACCACTACTTTTCGGCATCATCCAGTCTAAAATAGCTAAGTCAATTTTCTCATCATAAAATATTTGAAGTGCTTCCTCTCCATCTTTTGCTAATAAAACTTCGAAGCCTTCTTTTTCAAAATATGCTTTTAAAATTTTCAGCATATCTTGTTCATCATCTGCGATTAATACTTTCATTACATTTCCTCCGTTACCTATAAACAAATATCAATTTTATCATACAACTTCTTTGTTACATGAATGTGACAGAAAAATATTTACAACATTTGAGGGTATAGTAAGTGTGAGGTGTTGTTTTATGTTCAAAAAAATAGGAGTCATTACTCTGTTTTTCTTTTTATTATCAACAAATGCGTTCGCAAATACAAATAAACAAATTGAAGTATTTGATTGCAAAAAAGAAATGGTAGTCCAAAAACAATCTTTAGATGCAACCATTCAAAAAGAAGCAGTTCAATTTGCAAAATCAATTACCGGTCCATTCAAAAACTTAAATGTCGTTCCGAAAGATGGACATATGATAAAAATCCCTTTATCTAAACCTGCTTTTATTACAAATCAATGGTTACATACAACAATTGATGAAGTACTCATCCTTCTTCCACTTAATGAAAAACCTTATATTATGCTTTACGATGATGAGAATAATCCGCATTTTTATTATGTAAAAGGTAATCCGAAGGGGTTATTGAAACAAATGAAAGTTAAGATGTAATTGCTTAAGAAAGGTTCCGTACATGAGTATGGGACCTTTCTACAATCTTATAAAGTGACTTGAACCTTTATAATCTTCTCCTTTTAAAAATCCATTTGCGCAATAAAACTCATCACCTTGCTTCGTATCCGTATGTAGAACAACAACGTGAAAATACTTTTCCGCATGTCTTAATAGTTGCTTTAATAACAACTTCCCTAATCCGATGCGCCGATAATCCTTTAAAATATAAAACCTTCTTAATCGGCCAATCTTATTATCTTTCGTATACGGATTTTGATTTAATCCTCCGATTCCAATTAACTTATCCTCTTGAAAAATTCCATATAAACATTCACCTGTTTTACTAAATGTATTTTTTTCACTTTCATATTCATTTATTAATTTTAATAGGAAGTTAAATCCCTCTTCTTTACTTTCTTCGACAAGGTGATTCATCTCA
This sequence comes from Bacillus cereus group sp. BfR-BA-01316, assembly GCF_022664195.1. Taxonomy (NCBI): domain Bacteria; kingdom Bacillati; phylum Bacillota; class Bacilli; order Caryophanales; family Bacillaceae; genus Bacillus; species Bacillus cereus group sp. BfR-BA-01316. The sequence continues at coordinate 141,127 of NZ_JAKUGX010000003.1, read as the reverse complement.
TATTTTAGCAAATCTTCAATTTGTTTAATTTGTATATTTTCCAGCTTAAACTCCTACTTTCTATATCCAATTGTATCTTTTTGAAATAATAAAAATGCTCTAGAATATATCATTCTGAGCATTCATTTGTCTATTCACTTATTCAATTCGTTGTGTAAGTATTCTTCCATTCAGGTAATATTCCCTTCAACTCCATTAAATCATCTATTACTAAATCAGCATGAGCAAGTTCATCTTCTTGTGCAAAATCAAAATTACATCCAATTGCAATTAGACCATTATCTTTAGCTGCATTTATATCAGATAGACGGTCTCCAACTACTGCTGCAGTTTTTATATTATATTTTCCTATAATTCCTTTAACTAGATCTCCTTTATTAAGCGTTTGTATTTGTTCGATACTAAACGTTTCAGTAACCCATTGCTCTAAATCATAATAAGATACGATTGCTTGCAAATATTCTGTTAAACCATTACTAGCTATGTAAATTGAGCAACCACTTTCTTTTAAATAATTGAAAACTTCCTTTACATTCGGATATAAAGCCCCTTTTCCACTCTTTATGTTTTCAATTAATCTCTCTAAAAAATAAGCATCTGTTTGTTTTCTTACTTCATTTGAATGATTTGGTAACAGTGCTTCCCAAACTTTTGGTAAAGGTACACCCATAATTTCACGGTATTTATCAATTGGTGTTACTGCATCCCATAATTGTAGTGACCGTAAATGATCAAATGTATCATCTAGTGATAACTCTAAAATTTTGTCTGTTTGAAATAAAGTTCCATCCATATCGAAAATTAGTGCTTGTAACATGATATTCTCTCCCATTCTTTACTTATGAACTACAATACATTTTTACTCGAAATATTTTTAAGTATCTCAACAATAATTTCTGAACAATAATTCGCTGCAGTTTTCGCGAAATCATCATATGAAACTTGTGCCTCATCATCTGCACTATCAGAAATACTTCTTATAACGAGAAATGGTATGTCATTTATATGAGCGACATGCCCAATTGCTGCCCCTTCCATTTCAGTACAATGTGGTGCATATTCAGTGACTAATTGCTCCTTTAATTTTGAATCCTCGACGAAGCATTCTCCGCTGACGATTCTTCCTTCATGAACAGTAATATTTAAACTACTACTATTAACAGCTTTTCGGGCTAAATCTCTTAATTCCTCGCTTGCATGAAACTCTTCTTGAAACGGAAATAGATTCTTCATTTGATTTTTATTAACATCATGATGAGTAACATTTGTAGAAATAACTAAATCGCCAACTTTCACATCAGGATGCAATCCACCCGCAACTCCTGTATTAATGATAGTGTCTACATCAAACTTATTAATTAATATTTGTGTACATGCGGCAGCATTTACTTTTCCTACACCACATCGCGTAATAATAATTTCTGTATCCATGTAGTTTCCTTTATAAAAAGGCATTCCCGCAATTGTATGGTCCTCTTTTATATGTAGTTTTTCTAAAAGTAAGTCTATTTCAATTTGCATTGCTCCGATAATACCGATTCTGTTCATGTATGTAGTCCCCTTTTTTTATTCATAAGTATGCTAGCATATTATGTAGTTCCCCATAATTTTCAGCTAACCAAATCATTTCTTCTGCAAAACGCATCGGTGGTATACTATGTTGATCCATATTGGTATGAATCCACCAAGCACTCTCCATATACCACAACATTTGAATGGCCTGAACAATCCTGCCATTAATTGGTGAGGTCGAACTTGTTAATCTGCTGGATTATGATTTTACTCGGCAGTAGCCTCTGCAAAATACAGATTTATTTGGTTTAATTAGGATTAAAAATGAATTAACAATATCGGAGGCGGAGATTATCAAATTTATCCAACTAATAAGTAAAATGAGTGATTTGATATCACCAGATACAAAGAACGAAATAATAGCTGGGATTACCGATAATACGATAAAAGGTAAGCTCATAAAGAGCCAAAATCTCTTCTTAGAAAGAATTGCATTTGTATTGAGTCAAAAATATAGTCCTCTGAACGTTAAGCTAATATCACCTTTATTGTTTATTACAAGAATATGAAGAGCTTCGTGTATTAAAAAAACAAAAAAAATGATTAAAATAAGGGGGAATTTTGTCATATGATTAAAACTTACCCCAAACCAATTTGGTACTAGAAAAAAAGTAACCGTTAATAGGTAAACAAACTTCATATAATGCTTTCGAAACCAAGTATTTTGAATGAAAGGTTTCCATTCCGACAAATCCAGAATTGACTGTGGCAAATTTCGAAACCATAATATCATACCTATCCCTGCCTTTCCTATGATCTAGTTCCGACCAATTAATACCATGTAATGCTTGGGACTAGCGTATTATTGCTCGTCAGTTTAGTAAGTAAATGTTTTTTTGCAAGCCTATCATGCTGACCTAAATGAACGTACTTGTGAGAATACTGCTTTTTTGCAAGATTCAAGGACTATTGAACATTTCAGCATGTTCTTGCTCATCTGTTTATGTAACTCTAAGAAGAGGAATCAAAACAAGTAGTTGTCGATATAGTGGGTTCCGACGCCGTTCAACCACTCCAGCCATTTCTTTAATCGCTGATGATAAGCATTGACGTGCTGAATGTGATAGATGCCTTTTTTGGCCCGCACGCCTTTATTCCCATTAAGAAGTTTCATGCGGAATGACTTTTTCCTTGGCGAACAGCTTGTAATTAGAAGCTGAGTCTGTGCAGAGAATAATGTCAGAATCTAAGCATCCACTTAAAGCCTAATCAATTTCCTCAGCGGTAATCCGCCCTCTACCAGCTACTTTTGTCATAGGCGACGATAACGCTGATTTGTTCATTGCTAATGCCGTATTTTCGTGATTTTCGATGGATAATTCACCTTGTCCTTTTATCGCTTTCGAGAAAATAGCCTTTCAAAAAAACACTCATTATACAAGCTCCAAATATTCATCAATATCTTTATGAATTTGCATAAAAGCTTTATTCCAAAATTCATAATCTGTTAGATCAATATCAAAATGTTTTTTCATCAATTCTTCAACTGGGGCCTTTCCTGTTTCTCGTAAAAACTCTTTATACCTCAAATGAAATTTACTTTTATTTTCTTTCGCTAATTCTAGTAAACTAAAACTTACTAAATAACCAAATGTGTATGGATAATTATAAAAAGGAACATCTGCTATATAAAACTGAACGTATTTCATCCAAACAAACGGCTGATATTCTGTTAGTGCATTTCCGTATGCCTTTTCTTGCGCGGCTATAGATAATTTCTCAATTTCATCAGCACTTATAGGACCTTCTTTACTTTTTTCATAAAAACTCTTTTCGAACTGAAACGATGCACGAATTGCCATAACATAATTAAAGCTATTTCTAATTTTCCAGCCAAGCAATGACTTTTTCATTTCTGTACATTCTGCTGTTTTTATTAAGTGATCTACAAGCACCATCTCAAAGAAAATAGAAGCTGATTCTGCTGTACTCATTGGCAGATAATCATCTAAAAATGAAGTGGATTGTTCAAGACTCATAACATAAAAATGCCAAGCGTGTCCTAGTTCATGAGCAAGTACTCGTACACTATCAATTGTTCCATCATAACGAAGTGAAATGCGAGATTCTTTTTCACTGAAAAAAGGAGCACAAAATCCACCCGGTGGTTTACTCTCTCTCGGTTCAGCATCGACCCAGCCATTCACAATTGCATTCCATGCGAACCGTGCCAATTCTTCATCTATATTTTTTAGTGCATCATATATGTTTTGTACTGCTATTGAAAAAGGAATAACAGTCTCATTACTTTCTTTCCATGTCATTAGCTCGTGCCATGCAATCGAATTCTTTTGCTTTTTAAATACGTTTAAAGCACTTACTAGCTTCGTAAGATTTTGTTCCGTTGCATTCCACATTTGGGATAATGCAGTTTCAGAGATGCCATTTGCTTGTAGTGATTGTTTTAAAATCTCTGTCCCTTCCATTTCATCACTTTTAGCATGACGTAATCTTCCTATTTGATTCAATACAGTAGCAAAGATATCTTTTTCCTTATTCAAAGCATTTGTAAGAGAATCAAATACTATTAATCTTTCATTATGATCATCACTATTCATCGCAACGTAATTTGCTTGTCCAAATGATAGAGTCTCTTTATCGGGTATTACTTCTATCTTATACCGTAATTGTATGTACATATCTTCCCAAGCTTTTAATTCATCTTCTATTAGCTTAATACTTGAATTATTACCATTAATATTTTGTTCCTTAATAGATTCTATTAAAAGCTGAGTTTCTTTCTTTAATTGATTTATTTTTACACTTAGTAAAGTATTTTCAGGTTGTGCATCATCTTCAGTAGATCGGCAATACAAATAATATTCCGCCTTTTCGATAGCTTGAATAAGTTGTGAAAGAGTTACTGTATCTTTTGTTGCTTTATATTCAATTTTTAATCTTTCTATCGTTTCTATAGAAAACGTGAAGTTTTGTTCTTGAGGATATAGCCTGTCCAAATCCCATTGAGATTGGGCTTGTATTATTTTATTCATTTTGCACCATCCTTTTTTTACAAATAGTTACAAAAATCCACTCTCTTCACTATTATATATGAACTATCTAAATTTTAACATCTTGAAATATTCAAACTTATATGAATGTAATTTGATATTTCATTTTCTGCTTCTTCCTATTTATATAAGTTGTAAGTATTACTACCTCTTCTAGGGAATTTCTAGGTTCGTATAGACTACACTGTTTATTTACTCTTTCTTTTGTTTGAAGTTTATAACTTTTACTCCACTTGGATTAATGTTATAAGTAATTGTTACAACATGATTTGGTGGGTTATGGGCGTTTGTATAAGTTCGATACTTTGCAACGACAATGAAGTTAAAAGTGTATTTCGGGGATCGGTCAATTTTTATAACCTTCGCATCAGTTAAACTATACTGATGCGAAGGTCCAAGTTTGCTTTGAATCGTTCGACTTGCATACGGAGCCAATAAAGTGTTATAGGAATCATAAAAATCTTTATCAAATATGTTAGCTGCGTTTCCTTCTTTCGGAGATGCAAATATGACCATTATTAAAATTAAGTAAATTATTAGGAATAGTTTACTCTTTAGCATGAGATTCACTCCAGGCTTATTAGATGATAAACTTTAGGATGCTCTAAAAAATAATGACTATTCTTTTTATGTTATTCTTAGCTTATTAAGCATCAAATAAATCAGAACTTTTACTTGCGAGTCAATATTTTTAATAACATTTATGCTAGCTCGAATGACTGGAACTGATTTTTAAATATATTTCAAACAGATCGAAAAAAATATCAACCTAACAATCTAAAGATGCTGACTTTTACCGATATATAATTTAAACATAGAAGAAAGTGAGAAAATAACTTATGACAACTCATATTGTACAATCGACCGACTATAACCAAGTATCTGATGCACTAAGACGCGAAATTGTTGTAATGCTACAGCGGGTTTGGCCAGATTTCGATCCCCTTCCTGAGGGAAAAATTCCTGAAACACATCTTAAAGAATTTAATGTACGCTCATTTTATTCCTATATAGATGGAAAGCTAGTCAGCTATGCAGGTGTAGTGCGCAAAACTATCCATCATAAGGGACAACCATTTAATATAGCCGGACTGAGTTGTGTAGCGACTGATCCAGATTATCATGGTCAAGGTTTAGGTTTACATACAGTTACTGCCGCTACCGAATGGATTGAAAAACAAAACGATATAGATTTCGGTATATTTACATGTAAACCGTCTTTAGCTCCCTTTTATAATCGTGCTGGCTCTTGGCCTGTTATACCAGATGTAGTACTTATTGGTAGAGAAGATGAAAATGCTTTATCTAGTGCATCCTTAGAAGTTGCTGTTTTAATGCGTTTGTTTTCAAAGAAAGCGAACTCCCATAAATCAATGTTGCACCATACCACTATTAATCTTGACTTTCCAGTTGATCAGTTTCTATAACAAAAATAAACAAAAGCCAATTTCCATACGATAAGGACATTGGCTTTTGCTTTTTTATTTTGTTTAACATACGCAATTCACATTAGCGGTTCTTCCCATACAGAACCGCTAATGCGGGATAAAAAAAGGTCTCCCTAAGATCTTTAAAACACTTACTCTTTAGGATAACCTCTAATAATTTATAAACTAAGAAAACATATTACTGAAACCCTGTTTTAATCCATTTTATTTTCAGCTGATATTTTAAAATACTTCGCAGATAATTTATATGAGCGATTCTCATAATAATAATTCCCCAATTTATAAGCTAATTCAGCAACTAAGCTATATTGCTGTTTTTCTGTCCCTATCTCAATTGCTTGTTTCATATTCTTCTCATATCCATTATAATCTGCCCATATTTTAGATTTTTCTGCTTTAAACCCATAAAGTTGAACATGTGCATAAGGTACATCGAAAATTGATAAAATTCCAAATGCCTCATCTATAAGTTTAGTTACTTTTTTCCAATCTTTTAATTCCATATAAATCTCTATTAAATTCCGGATTGTATATACTTTATCTGCTTTATTTGGTAAATACTCACAAAGAACCAAGTTTTCTTCGTAACATTTTATTGCATTTTTATAATCTTTTAATGCTTGATAAATTTTTCCGTAATTATATTTTACATAACATAAGTTTAATGAATCATTTTCCACCTTTGATTCATTTTCTACTCGTTTCAAAGTTTCAAATGCTTGTTCATACTGTTTATCTTTGTTATATTGCATCACAAGAAGTATTAGCGCATAAATTTTATGTTGCTCTATATTAAACTTTTTATACAATTCATATGCTTTTTTTGCGTATATGCGACTAACACTTTGGTCTTTATTAAGATGCTGACTTACCATACTTATATTGTAATACGTATCCGCATGCAACTCGGTCTCTTCTGGTTCCAGCATATTTTCTATCTTTTTGTAAACTCCATATGCTGTAAAATATTCACCTTTATTAGAAAAATAAAGACCTCGAGCTCTTAAGTAATAAATATAATCCTCAGTATCTTGCATTTCCACTTGACTTGGAATCATTTGCGAAGCTTGATCTACAAATAACTTCACATATAATAAGTTTTTATTTCGGACATGATAGTATATGATGACGCCATACGTCTTTAATAATAAAGGAATTGCGTCCACTTCACGAACATATAATTCTAATGAGGATAATTCAGCTTCAGTTATACTTTTATCTTTTTTATATTTATTACATATTTCAAGAATAGTAAGCTTTATCTCCTCGTGATTACCTTCTATGAGATAATCGTCATCAACATCCAGCTTCTTAGAAACTTTCTTTAAAAAAGAAGATGATGGTTTTATTTTCCCACTTTCTATTCTGCTTAAATATGTTATTGAACATATTCCTGATACGAGCTCCCCCTGTGTTAATCCTTTATGCATACGAACTTGCCGAATACGCTCCCCTATTTCCATCTCTCTACTCTCCCTGTCTAACCATTTCATGCTTTTTACTAATTAAGTCATTATGTATTTCTTAATCTTTCATACTATATAAAATGGACATTTTCACATATGTAAAAAAATGTATCGATTATTTAAATTGTACATTCATACTTTGATTATTTCTATACTTCTTGTTAAATTAAATGGTAAAAAATCGGTTTTTTCGGCTATTTTTTTCATACAATTTTACTACTTTTTATTAACAAAGACAGCGCCATATACTTGAATTACGATAAACTTAATAAAAAGGATTTAATCAAATGTAAGCTAGCAATCTTAATTTAGATAGTATGGTTGGTTACACTTGCCGATTACATAGAAGGCATCTATTGTAAATCAAAAATAAATTAAATGAGCTTAATAAACGGATTATAAAGATCACATCCTATTTAGTTTATCGAATAATTTATTAAACAAGAAAGGTTGATAAACATGATTGTAAGACTAAAAAACGAATCAGCACGAAAAATAGTAAGGTATGTTGGAGGAGCCGTTTTACTTTTAATACTAGCATCTTTCCTTTATCAGTGGAAAAATGACTTAGTAATTGATCATACTGAAAGAGTCAGCTTCGCACTAGCCATCACTACTTTTCTATCTACCTTCTTACCTTTTAAAGAGAAAGTTAATAAATAATTACATATTTTTCATTCGCATAAAACATTTATTTTAGAATTAAAAAAAGATTCATCAAATGTTAACTATCTTTCTTAATTTAAATAGTATGGTTGGTTACACTTGCCGATTACATATAGGGCATCTATTGTAAACCAAAAATAAATTAAATAGGCTTAATAGATGAATTCCAAATATCACATCCTATAAGTTAGTTCATCGAATTATTTATTAAATATGAAAGGGCGATAAATATGATTGTAAAACCTAAAAACGATTCAACACGAAAAATAGTAAGATATGTTGGAGGAGCCGCTACTCTTTTAATACTAGCATCCTTCCTTTATCAGTGGAACAATGGTTTAGTAGTTGATGATACTGAAACATTTGGTTTCATGCTAGCCTTCACCGGTTTCCTATCTACCTTCTTACCTACTAAAAAGAAAGCTACTAACTAATAAATAATTACATATTTTTTATTAGCATAAAACAATTATATTAGAATTAAAAAAGGATTGATCAAAAGATCAATCCTTTACTCTACCTCGTTTAAGAAGAACAACGTTAACGCACCAGGTCCTGTATGCGCTCCGATTGCTGCTCCAATTGTATTTACGATAAATACTTCACAGCCGAATCTTTCAGTAATTAATGCTTTTAATGCTTCGGCAGTTTCTAAATCATCACCGTGAGTCATACCGATTGTTTGACCTTTAAGGTCTTTGCCACGCTCTTCCATAATATCAACAATGTGGCTTAATACTTTCTTTTTCCCTCTTACCTTTTCCAGTGGTACAAGTTTTCCTTCATCCACATTTAAGATTGGCTTAATGTTTAGCAAACCACCGATGAAACCAGCTACTTTACTTAAACGGCCACCTCTTACAAGGTACTGTAAATCAGCTACAGTGAAGATATGTTCCATATGCTCCATTAGAAAAGCGACACGGTTTAAGATTTCTTCTTTTGACGCGCCCTCTTTTGCCATTTTGGCAGCTTCTAATACGACAATACCTTGACCGAGTGAGGCACATTTTGTATCAATAATTTCTAAATCTAAATCAGTGTATGTTTCTTTCACTTCTTCTTTAATGAGAACTGACGATTGATATGTACCAGACAATTCAGATGAAAAGGCTAAATATATACAAGGGTTACCTTCCTTTGCATAGGAAACAAATTTTTCTTGGAATGTTTCAAGTGAAGGCAATGACGTTTTATAAACGGCGCCTTCTCTCATTTTTTGCAGTAATGTAACTGATTTTAATGTAACCCCATCTAAATACTCTGTTTCTGCTTCATCATATACACGGAGTGGAATTAAATCTATATCATATGCTTGCAGCAATTCTACCGGTAAATCCGCCGCACTATCCGTAATGATTTTAACACTCATTTTTAAACCTCTATTCTGTTATAAATATATAAGAAAATAAAATAAAAAATATTACTTTTAAATTATATACGTAAAACAAGAATGAAGAAAGTGAAAGTACTTTATATTGTATGCACTCTTCTTTAAAATTTGAACTGTTAAGAAAAATGATTTCGATTTATCCTCTTTTCGCTAGTTGTTGCGCTGTATATAATGAGAATATTAGAACTTTTGTAAAGGAGAATAAATATGAGTATCGACTAGCTACATCTAATGATTTAGAGTGGATTAATAATCAATATGAATCAATAGGATTTGTACCGAGTGATTTAAAGCGGGACAAAGTTGCGCTTATTACATACAACGATGAGTATGCAGGTATAGGACGTTTAGTCCAAATAGATGAAAATACAATCGAATTGGGTGGTATTTTCATACTACCTAACTTTAGGGGAATACAATTAGCAGGAGAACTCGTTTCATTCTTAGTACAAACAGCGAAAGAAATACACATCCAAAATGTATATTGTCTTCCTTTTAAGGAATTAAAAACTTTTATAAAAAATACGGTTTTACTGAAGTCGATACTACGCAAGAGGTTGTCCATCCAATTATTCTAAAAAAATATAATTGGTGTTTAAAAACTTATGATAACCATGTATTACTATTTAAGTTGTGAATTTTCTATAATTAGAGGGGATACACATTGTATTACACCTCATGTTTTAACAAAGATTTATCCGTTTCATCTATCTTAATAACTAGTATTTTTAACCTACCTATCAGTTATAGTTCACATCTTTTCCCACCCCTTATTAGCTAGCTCGTTTGCAAACTTGCTAGCACTATTTTTAAGTTTCTCTATTACATACTCCTAAAAAAGATTTTAGCTGATTGATGGAGATATGATTATTTATGTAATCCGCACACGAACTTCCTGTTCTTGCAATAATTGGATAGTCAATTCCAATACAATATTTTGTATCAACTGATAAAGCTTATCATGAGATGTACGTTGTTCTGATATAAATTCAATACATTGAAATATATAGCCTTCCACAAGTAAGCTCCCTTTTTCAATTATAGATGGATTATGTCCTTTCTTTATTACTTTTGGCAATAAGAATTATTTTTTTGTCAAAATAATTTCCTGTGATACCTCTTTTATTCCTAAAACTTTTTCTTTGAATACCACCTTTTCTTGTAAACTAATTTCACCTTTATATCTCCCTATTTCTATTGATAGTTTCCCAGTTATATAATTATTTACGTCTGCTTCATCTTCCTTCTCTAATATTATACCGTGGATAGGAATCCACGAAGATGTGCCTACCCAATTCTCTTCCATATTCCCTTTTACTTTTTGATTAGAAAATTCTAAAAGCACTCTCTTTTCATGAAGGCTTGAAGAAACTAAATTACAATTAACTTCTCCATGATAGTGTTGCACTGTAGTTAATAACTTAGCATCCAGTTCACGACCCCTAGCATCTTTTTCATTACGAAATACAAATGCTTCTTGTTTTTTTACATTAATATTAGGAAATTTTATAAAACTAGTCACATCCGAAATAATAGAAAATGGAGTTTTCACTACTATTGAACGCACTGAAGTCTCTACTTTTGATCCTGAATCTATACTTTCTTTCTTTGATTCATTTGCTATATCTTCTTTCTCTGATTCAATTGCTACAGTTAGCCGTAAGACGTTGCATGCTTTGTAAGCGCTCTCTTTCATTCATCTATTATTTACAAAATAAGTATCATACGCCTTATCAAAAACATATCCTAGCTTTTCTGCTAGTTTAGCAGAAGTACTATTCGCTGCGTCCCAGTTTGGATACTTCCCCTTTTCTAAACAATTCAATATTAAGGCCGCACAAACTACAGTTGCCAATCCCTTTCTTCTATGATCAAGATTAGTAGCAACTTCAATTTCAATACCATTATCATAAATACTATAGGATGATGCACCACATACGACTTCTCCATTATACAAAATACAATAACCTATACCTCGATTTACATAATCATCAATCGATCGAAATTGGCTTGTAAAATCTTCAGAAACGTTGTGTAATGTTGGATCATTCGCAATATGCTCATCTATTTTTCTTAATTCATACCCTTTTGGAAGTGCAGTTATAAAAGATTGTAATTTTGAGCGATTAAACACTTCTGGATTTCTTTTAAATTTATATCGTAAAAACTTATCTATTTTTCTTTCATGGAATGTTTCTAAACGCTTTTTCCACTCATCACTATTAACGATTACTAAAATTCTTTCAGGAATGTTACGTAATAACTCTTCTATTTCTTTCGCATTTGAGTCTCCAGCGTAAAATGTAAAAATCCCTACGGTAATTTGTGCTACTTTCGGATTTTCAAGATCGTTCACCCACGCGTTACCCATATGTCCTTGTAAATAAGAAAGAAGAACAACATTGTTAAAATCCTCAAACATAGAAACTAATTTTTTTCTTGCATGTATATTTGCTTCATATATCATTTACATTCCTGCTTTCCTTAAAATCAAATTAACTCAAAATTTTCATAAGTAAACTTGTACAAGTTTTCTATACACATGCGTTTATTCATCATGTAAGTAAAAGTCTATTAAACTCAATTGTTAAATATCAAAAAATTATAAATCATACGCAAATACAAGCTTATTATAACATCTAATTCTATTGAAATGATTGCCCTATCAAAAAATGCTACATACTTATCTACTCATTACTTTAAAAGTAATATTCCTACTTTATGCAAGCATTACTCAGTTTCAGTAAAAAAATATAGAATTAAAACGAAGAGCTCCACCATGCATGTAATCGATTAATATATTTTTATGTAACAACTCTCATACATAGCATAGTGTATGAGGGTCACTTGAAATAGATACGTTATAACTCCTTCTTAGAAGTGTAAGATTCCGTCTCACCATTTTTATATATTTTAGTTACCTTAATAATTGACTTGTACATGTTACTATTGTCATTGATTATCATTTTTTTCATCTCTTCTATTTCGGCATTGCCAGTTCCACTCTCTATTTTTAAACAGTTTGAAATGTTGAGGTATCCACTTGATGCGAAAAGAATGATAAACGTAATATCAGGGAAATTAATAAATAGTAATCCGAATTTCAAAGGATTCCCAGCTGTATCCGATAAGATTAATCGAAAATCTAACAGTTCAGGTACCTGAACGTAATCTTTAGAAACAATCGCTTCACCTACTATAGTAATTTGCTTTACTAAATTGCCAAGTTCATCTGTAAATTCAATACAACTAGGTGCATCAATTGTTTTAGCTTGTAAAGATAAATTCAATTCTGGATTATGAAAATCGAAAAAGAGTGTGCTTCCCTCTGTTAAACATTGTGGACAAACATTTCCAAGTAGACTAAAATCCTCTTCAATAAATTTAACTTTCGTTTTACAACTACAAACTTTTCCTATTCGAATCGCATCAATCCTTGAACAATCTACAAATATTACCTCACTGTCTTCTTGTGCAAACGACACTATACCTTTTATCTCATTAAATGAAATAAAATAGGATACAACTATTTCGTTTCCGTCTATTACAATACTCTCCACCCTAGAATAAGGATCTAAACTTTTCAAAAATTCACATATACTATTTTGACAACATTGACAATCACGTTTCGGCTCACAATCCACTGATTCTCCATTCCTTTCCTATATGTTTTACCTAATAAATATAATATGAAAGGCATGTAAGAAAAGCTTGGACAATATAACTCTAATATTAGTCTAGATAAGTATACCGACATATGCCTGTCAAATTAAGAAACTAATCGTTCCTCAAATAAGTAATAAAATATATTTTTCACTATAAATGCATATAACAATTTCATCTTTCAACAAAAAAGCGTTATAATAAAGTGAAACTTCTATTAGCAGGGAGCTTTATCTCCTACTAATGGTTAGCCCTCACCAATCGGGCTCTTACGGGCAGTTATCTCCCGCCGTCCTCATCATTTGCTTCTTCATCTTGAGGTGGGAGTCTACTGCTCGTTATTGCGGGATGAATTGCAGCCTCTAAGATTACGTTATAAAGGAGATTAAAACAATGACTAAAATTAAAGTATATCAAGTAAAAGAAGAAAATATGGAAGCAGTAAAAAACATTATTGATGTTGAGGAACAAAACCCAACTGCTGAAAACTTACAAAATCTATATACATGTGTATTAGATACTGAAGATATGGCATTGCCTGAATCCTACATTGAAGAAGATATCTTAATTGATTCGATGGAAGTTATGGTTAACGCTTCTCAAAGCAAGCTAAGAGACTTAGGTACATATGATGTAATCGAAGTTCAAAACAAAGGTAAGAAAACACACATTTTATTATTAGCAGACGAAGAATACGAAATTATCGAAGGCTAATTCGACTCCGTACATAAGAAAAAGCTCCTTTCAAAATTGAAAGGAGCTTTTTCTTTACGCTTTTGATGTTTCACTTTTCACCTTGTTTTGTTCTTTCTTATATACCATGCGCTCATTTCCCATAAAGAAAACGAATACGAACGCTAAACTTGCTGGGACTAACGCCCACATAAATGTCTGAACGATTGAACTAGAGAGAGCTTCAATAATTTTATCTAATATTTGCGGCGGAATTTGAGATCTTGCCGATTCTGATAGAATAGCTCTTGAATCTCCTAAAGCGTTTGTATTCATTCCCCCGCTCATACCTTTAAACGCTTCTTCTAATTGATCCTGGAAACCAGTTCTTTGAATCATTCCGAAGATTGTAATACCAAGTGTCATACCTAATGAACGAATGAAGTTACTCGTTGAAGTCGCAGACCCGCGTTGCTCCATACCGAAGTTATGAATAGCAGCCATACTTAGTACAGAGAATGAGAAACCAACTCCAAAACCGATTATAATCATATAAATTGTTAATAATATACGACTTGTTTCTGGTGTTAACGTGCTTAATAAGAATAATCCGATTAGCATAATAACAGCAGAAATAATCATAATGTTTCGGTAGCTAAGTTTCGATGTTAAAAATCCACCTAACTGCGCTGTAACTACTGATCCTAACATCATTGGTAATAACAATAATCCTGAGTTTGTTGCCGTACCACCGTATACACCTTGAATAAATAACGGAATGTACACAGTTGCTGACATAAATGCCGCCCCGTAACATAAGGCAATAATTGTACTCATTCCAAACAGACGTTGTTTAAACATCTCAAATGAAATGATTGGTTCTTCTACTTTTCGTTCAATAACAATAAAAGCAATTACTAAAATAGCGAATCCAGCAAATAAACTTAAAATAAAGCTAGAATCCCAATCGTACTTTTGTCCACCTAATTCTAAGGCGAACATTAAACAAACTACTGCACCAACTAAAGTAATTGCGCCAAACCAATCAATCTTTTGTTCTCTATGAACTCGTGACTCTTTATAAAATAATGTAATAAAAATAAGTGCTAAAATGCCAAGTGGTAAGTTAATATAAAACACCCAGTGCCAACTAATGTAATCCGTAATATATGCGCCAAGTAATGGTCCGAAAATACTTGATAAACCAAATACTGCTCCGAATAAACCACCCATTTTCCCGCGCTTTTCTGGAGGAAAAATATCAAAAACGATAGTAAATGCGATCGGCACTAGTGCCCCGCCGCCAATACCTTGAATGACACGATAAATACCTAACTGTGTAATATTTTCAGCAGTACCACAAAGTGCCGAACCAATCATAAAGACGATTAAACCGAAAATAAAGAATCTCTTTCTACCATACATATCTGATAGCTTACCGAAAATCGGCATACCTGCCATTTCTGCAACCATATAGGCAGAAACAACCCATACAAAGTTTTCAAGACCTCCTAAGTCACCAACTATAGTTCCCATTGCTGTTACGACAATGGTATTATCCATTGATGCCATTAAGATACCTAGCAATAAACCGGCAACAACGAAGCCGAGTTTATTATTCTTCTCAACCATATCTCTTGCTCTCCCTCATACTACTTATATTTGTTTATGTTCTTTTACGACTGCATTTCCTTTTTGGTTAAAACTAGTATGATATTCTACAATACTAATTTCACAGCCAGGGCCAATTATAACACGATTCCCTCTTACTACGTCTGCTATTGTATGTTCTAAATAAATATCATCCCCTTCAATAATTGATGTTTGAAGGCTTCCTGCATGACTTGTAAAAGGAATAAATCTCGCTTTTTTACGTACTGTAATCTTTTTCCCGCCGATTTCTTTTACTTTACTTCCTTCATAACGAAGTGAGATTTCAATATTTTCAGCATTAAGTAAACCATCACTTTCAAGACCGCCAGTTAGTAATAATTCCTCTACTTCTATATCTCCCGTCACATTTAAAGCGCCTGTCACATCTACAAAATCACCAGATAGCTTCCCTTTAAATTCTATCATACCCCTAACTTTTATTTTATTAATTTGTCCGTCGCCTTGTACTTGGGCATTACCATATACTTTTACATATTCCGCCTTCATATTCCCTAGCACTTCACTATCTCCATACACGACATAATTCTTTGCTTTCATATTGCCACGTACTTCACTCGTACCGTACGTTTTAAAATCATTACAACTCATATGATTAGAGATTGTTCCGTCGCCGCGAATCTTCACTTTATTATAATCTCCACCTGCCGAGCTACCTGATCCATTAACAGTAAGACTATGTTGATTTTCCATATCGATTGCTCCCTTCCTTTACACCTGCTTGATTTCTTTCACACTTGCGTTTTTATCAACGTTAAGAACACCGGTATATTCAATCAGTTCAATCTCACAGTTCGGTCCTACTGTAATATTGTTTCCTCTTACCGTTTTAATGTGAGCATAATCAATATCGATATTATCACCTTCTAGCAGTTCAGCTTCCAACTGCAAACCAAATACCGTTTTAACTAATCTACTAAAAGCGCTCAATTTATGTCTTACTTTAATTGTTTGACCGCCAATTTCTTTCGCTCTACATGTACCATGAATATTAATATTAATTTCATCTGCGCTTAATAAACCACCTACCGTAAACTGTCCCTCTGAAGAAAAAACATCAACCTCGCAATTACCATCAATCGTCGCTTGGCCACTGACCTTAAATTCTTCACCAGTTACATTACCACCTATCGTCCCTTTACCCGCAATTTTTAAAGTATTCGCCTTTACATCTTGCGTTATTGTTGCTTTCCCATCAATTCGCATACTATCTGTATTTACTGTGCCATCTACTTTACCCGATCCACTTATTCTTGTACGATCACATTCAACATTTCCGTTAACAGTCCCTTTTCCGTTTAATTGTACTTTATGAAACTCGCCACCATTCGATGAACCGTAACCATTTATGATTAAATTTTCGGTACGCATTATTTCTCCTCCACTACAACAGTTTTGTTTTTAATGCTTCTGTATAATTCATAATCGCTACTCGTAAAACGATCTTTGTTCCCTTTTCAAACATTAAGTCATCCACATTTGAAACTAAGAAACACGTGGAAATTCCTAGCTTACGAATGATAACTAAGTCACAATTTTTATGCTTTATCGCTTCATAATTTTCACGTAAAACTTGTAACACCATTTTTCCTTCTTCTAAACTAACGTCTCCCGATTGAAGAAGTTCTTCTAACATGTACACATAAAGAATATCTACAAATTGAAAATCTGTCGTTTTGTTCGTTTGCTCTATAAAAAATTGCAAAACGGGTTCTGAAGCAATCCCTTTACGGATGAGATCTTCTTTTGTTAAAAGAATCTCTGTTACGCTCGGTGAAAACATATTCGCTAATTCATCAAGAGACAAATCCTCTTTCAGCGTTTGAATTTTATCAATACGCTCTAATATTTTTTCTTTCGGAAAAAATGTTTCTTGACCTGTGAAAGTTGACTTCCTTACAAACCAATCTTCCGGTATTAAATTTTTTCTCTTCCACCTATATAACTGTCCGTATGAAATACCAGTTAGTTCTAATAAATCTTTTTTTGAAATTAAGTCTGTACTCAACTGTGTAACACTCCTTCCTAATAACAATGTAACATAACACTGTTACGTTGTAAATGAGATTTAATAACACGTAGCGTAACAACGTGCAAAACAACTCTCCATTTCATAAAAAAAGGTTCTTACGCATCTCATTAAAATGCGTAAGAACCTATATATATCAAGATTTAAACCATATATCATAAAAATCAATCCAGCCTTGTGAATTAATCATTATATTTTGTATTTTTTCGTGTGAACTTACTCGCTGTTTATTGCGATATAAAGGAATGATATGCATTTCACGTAACAGTGTGCCCTCAATATCGCGTAACAGTGTCACCCATTTGTCTAATTGATTTTCTATAAAATAAGACTGCAATACTTCGTTAAATTTTATATTGCTATGCTGATGAATAAAGCTGTTTTTTGTAAGAAACATATATAGTAAACTTTCTTCAATACGCTCACTAATTGTCGCACTATCATGCATTATATCAGCCTTTTGTATCGTACTTGTTTGCAATAACTCTTTTGTTTCAAGAAATTTAATATCAATTATAATTCCGTATTTCGCACACTCTTTTTGTATCCAATTGGAGTCTTCGACATGATCTTGTCCTGTAAATGTGTATAGTCGCAATGTTTCATTACGGTAAGAGCTTTCTTTAATAAGCGTATATATATCCTCATTTATATGTATTGTACCACTCTTTGTTAGCACTAATTCTTCGGCCATCTCTCCGCGCGCTCCTTGTAATTCCGCAATAAGCGCATTGCTATGAATGATTTTATATAGAGCTTTCCGAAACATCTTATCTTGCATGGGCCCTTCTTTTGCAGTATTTAACGTAATGTATGTTACATTCGACTCAAGTCGAGTTAGTTCTTTATGATGCTTTTCTATATCTTTATATCGTGCTTTCGCTAAAACATCGTACGTATTAACACTGTGCTCTACATTCCATAATTCAATTCGGTTGAGAAAAGGTCGCTCTCGAAAATAATAATCATGTGCTTCTAGTACGAATACATCCTCATTATTTTCACATAACCGAAACGGTCCTGTACCAATTAAATTACCTTTTTCATCTTCACTTACAATAGAACACTGTTCTGAACTTAAAACATGTAAAAATAACTTATTATCTGTAGATAAATGAATCTCCACAATGTAGTCATCTAGTATATGTAAACTTTCAACATGCTGTAACATCCAAGCATGCGGATTATTTTTAGCTTTCAAGAACCGTTCAAATGTATGTATAACGTCATGAGCGATAAATTCTTTCCTGTTATGAAACTGAACACCTTTTCGTAAGTAAAAGGTCCATATATGATTCTGATTATCATATTCCCAATAAAACGCCAGTCTTGGCTCTACATTTTTTGTACTTCCGTCTACATACACTAACGTGTCATATATATGTTTGACCATATGACATTCCGAACGCATCGTGGCATATACAGGATCTAATGCAATGTCTAGATTCATTTGAACTTGCAAACGTAGCACATCTCTTCTCCCTTGAGACGTCCTTTCAACTTGATAACCAAATATTGAATCTATCCAAGTTTGAAATTGTGGTTGGAGCGATGGAAAATACGAGCTATACCGTTCGATAAACGCGATCCCGCTTTTTACGTCCCCTTGTTTCGTTATTTCTTTTCCTCTTTCTAAAATTAAAGAAAGCGGATGTTTTTGAAATAACAACTTTGAACGATTCCCTCTTCCTCGGCCAGGAAACCACACAATCCAATGTAATTTTTCTAATTTTTTTATGATTAGTTTACTATTCCGCTCTGTACAAAATAATGTTTCGGATATATTTTGTATTGTTATTTCTATTTGTTCCCCCTCTGCTCTCCCTTTTCCATACTGGAGCCATAGGTTCATATATTGCTCCAAAATGCTCATAAAACGCCCCCCTAAAAGATGAAAAATCTTCCCCTTTCATTCTACCCTTTTTCATTTTTAGCTTCCACCTTATCATTTTAATATAGAAAGGAGGAATTAGAAATGAATCATTTTTTAAAACGTTATAATAGGCCAATCCTCATTCGGTTGTTCGGTGAATTGTTAGTCCGGACGACTGAAGCAATGTTAGCTATCATTTTTATTGTTCACGTTAATAAAGTGTTAAATAGTAATGTCATCGTTACAATGCTTCTTTTCGGATTACAGCCTCTCGCTGATATTGTGTTTACATTAATTGCTGGAGGTGTAACAGATAAATACGGTCGTAAGAAAATCATGTTACTCGGCTTAGTTTTACAAGCTTTCGCCGTAAGTGGATTCGTTTTTGCTGAATCCGTCGCCTTTTTTGCCTTATTGTATGTAGTAAATGGTATTGGCCGCTCTTTATACATTCCGGCACAGCGCGCTCAAATCGCTGACTTAACGAAGGAAGAACAACAGGCCGAAATATTTGCGGTTCTGCAAACGATGGGAGCAATTGGCTCTGTAATCGGCCCATTAATCGGTGCTTTTTTCTATAATAGTCATCCTGAGTACTTATTTATTGCACAAGGTGTGACTCTTACTCTTTATGCCGTGCTCGTATGGACTCAGCTTCCTGAAACAGCTCCACTCATAAAAAACGTTAATAAAACTAAAGAAGTATATTCACCAAAACATTTTATTTCGAAACATTACGCTGTGTTTGGACTTATGGTTTCTACGCTACCTATTAGTTTTTTCTATGCTCAAACCGAATCGAACTATCGTATATTCGCCGAAAGTGTATTTCCAGATTTTCTATTCGTACTCGTATTTATCTCAACTTGTAAAGCAGTCATGGAAGTTATTCTTCAAATTTTCCTTGTGAAATGGTCTGAACAGTTTTCTATGGCTAAAATCATTGTTATTTCCTATACTTGCTTTACTTTAGCTGCTATTGGCTACGGTTATTCCACAACAATATGGTCATTACTCTTAACACTACTCTTTTTAGTAATTGGGCAAAGTATTGCTTTAAATCATTTACTACGATTCGTTTCACAAATGGCTCCAAGTCATAGACGTGGATTGTACTTTTCTATTTACGGTATACATTGGGATATTTCAAGGACTTGCGGGCCTTTTGTAGGTGCACTATTATTAAGTAAATTTAGCGGCAGTACTCTATTTTATATTTGTGCCTTCTTATTAATAATCGGCGGTATCATTCAAGCTTTTTTTGTTCAATCATTAGAAAGAAACAAAACAAAAGAGCTGTCCCTATAGGAACAGCTCTTCATTTAACCTGCCATTTTATTAATACTATCCTCCGGTGAGAACACAGAAATATGATGTACTTTACCAGTTGATTCCGGAATAATGAATTTCAATTCAAACTGGTTATTTACTTTGTAAATGTATATTTTGTCATTTCCATTTACTTTAACCGACGCCGGTTTTCCTAAAGCCTTTTCAACTTCTTGTAACGTAATCACTTTGAGTTCTGAATGATAAGAGCGAACGTCAAAGACTTGCGATCCTTTATTAAAGCCAAATGATACATTTTTATTTGTAAAAGTCGCGTACATCCCGTTCCCTGCTTGCTCAGTCTTATCTGCTTTTCCCCACGCTTTTTCTATTTCCTCGATGTCACCTGTATGTGCTGCATATGGTACGTTAGGTACTTTTCCTTCTTTCGCTTGCTCAAATAAATCTTTAATATGGTTAATTGATTTTTGATTAACTACTGTATTTTTTGAATTAGAATCTGTTGATGGTTTTGCTGAATCTTGACCTTTTGGTTTTTCCACAGGTTCTTTCTCTTTTTTCGAAGCGGTGTCCTCGTTCTTTTTACTCATTTCTGACGAATCACTCTTTTCTTCTGTACTATTTTCTGATGTTGGGTTAGTTTGTTTCTTTTCCTCAGCGTTATTACACGCGGTTAGAGCCGCTACACACGTTAAAGTTAGGAAAAATATAAGCACTTTCATACATACTTTCATCATTTTCAGCCTCCCTCTTCAACATATTCACTTTTGTAACCATTCCATTACACTACTCTTCAAATTATTTTTTCTCCAAAAAGTAAGTGCTTCCGTTTCTCCGAAAGTATGGACTATATATGATGCTCCGAAATAATAACCAAGTCGGTTGTATCCGAAATAATACGAATGTCTTCTAGTTTTTCAGGATACTTTTTAATTGCACTAGAAAGACGTTCTTCCTTCTTAGGACAGTGATAATTAAAATACTCTTCGAATACTTCTCGGTACATAGCATGATATTTGTTCAAGTCATGTAATCCTATATCATCGCTTTCCAAAAGCTTCAAAAAGCTTGGGATTGTATTGTTAATCATCTTATTCATCTCCTTGTATACACCTTCTCTCCATACTCGTTATATCCTTTTTTATAACTTAAAATAAACTGTCACAAAAGCTCCTTTAAATGCTAAAAACCAGCAGGAAGTGATTAATCTTCCTTGCTGGTTTAATTTTTTCTGAAATATAATTAAACAACCTGTCGCCATCAGAACTCCATTAAGATTCCCTATTTATATAATTAAAAAAGCTGTCCTATTTAAGGACAGCTTCAAATATGTATTTTTACACTTCGATAGATTTACCATCTTCAACGATATGGTAAAGTAAATGTGCTAAATGATGAATTGGACCATTTTCTTCCTCTTCTTCATTTGTCTCACCTTGGAATTCAAGATCATTTAAGTATAGTGCTAAAAATTGATAGAACAATTTCAAATCAAATCCGTAGCAAGCACTTGGTTCTTCATGATCTCCTTCATATTGTAACATTAAGTATTGCTCGTTTCCTTCTGCATCTTCAGCATCAAAGAATACGAAGAAACCAACGTTTGTATCTAAATCAAATAGATGACGAGTACCTTTTTCTGTTGCTTTATCGAAGTCCTCTTCACTTAATTTATGTACTGTTGTTGCCTTTGCATTATCCTCTTGATGAAAATTTACTGTAAATGATTTCAATGCTGACACCTCCTGATTGTATAAAAATAGCATAACAGATTAAACAACATAATACAAAGGGACTGCTCACAAATGTAAACAGCCCATTACTATTTATTTCCGTATAGCTCGTAATAAGAAGCTCACAATGAAAATTAATATTACTGCACCTATTAAAGCTGGAATAATTGCAAATCCCCCTATAACAGGACCGAATTTACCAAGTAATAACGTACCAAGCCAAGAACCGATAATACCCGCAATAATATTACCAATTACACCGCCAGGTACATCCTTTCCAGTAATCAAACTTGCAAACCATCCTAATATACCACCGACTATTAAATACCAAATCATATCATTACCTCCTTTATTTTTGAACGATAAAAATTATAATTAGAAACAATTGCTTACCATTAGTTATGTTTCATTTTTCGTAAGTTATTCGTCTTATGAAAATCATTCAAATCTGCTCAACCTTTTAAGGACAATCTGGCTTCAATATTGTTCTCATAAATTCGTCTTTAAACGCTTGATAATTAAATTCAGCGGCAATTCTTTGTATAGGACGATCATCAAACCTCGTCGGCTCAGCTATTTTTCTAAAATCTGCAACACTTTGACCTCTCGTTACATCATTTGTCGTACTTATCCAAACTGCTGATTTTTTATATTCAAAAATATCATCATTTATAAATGAAATGAACGGAAGTAAATCGTGAATCGGACTCCCAGCAATACCTGGATATTCTTTTTTGTAAAAGTTCTCGTAATAAAAATCGATCATTGGCTTAATAAGTTTCGCCTGTCCTGTTCCTTCTTTATCAATAATATCGACCATTTCAGGGGTGATAAGAGCGCGCTGCGTTACATTTAACGGATATATAGTAGCATTCTTCGCGTATTTCATAACGATATTCGCCGCAATTGGATCGCCGTAAAAATTAGCTTCCGATACTGGTGTAACGTTTCCCGGAAAAAGAAAAGCACCACCCATTATATAATAAGAACATACTCGATTCATTAAATTGGGGTACAACAAAAATAATGTTGCAAGTGTTGTTAATCGTCCCGTCGCCACTATAATAATATCTTCTGGACAAGGCTCAATTAATTTAATCAATTCACAAAAATTTTCTCTGTCACAAATTCTCATTTTCGGTGGAATAATTGGACCTAAACCGTGATCCCCATGAATTTCAGGGAAAAATAAAGGTTCTTCAGCTGTCATTGGTCTACTGGCACCTTCAATAATCTTCACTTTTGTAGCATAGTATCTTTCTAAAAAATAAACATTTTCCGTGACAATTTCCCGCGACACGTTACCATACTCTGCAACGATACCTATAATATCTAATTTGCATGTTTTATTCGCATAAATTAACGTTACTGCATCATCAATACCAAAATCTCCGAAAAAAATTATTTTTTTATTAACTTTCCTCCCCCCTCTCCAGCATAATCTACTATCATTATTATGCGAAAAAGACAAGGTGGTGAAACGGAGATAATTAAAAAAGCCGCCTATTTATTTATTGGCGACTTCAATCTTCTTATACGATAAATACGCTAGTACATTTTTGCTTGAATCATATTTCGGATTATTCCCTTTTCTCGGTTCTCTCATATGTGTTTTTTCAAACCCAGGAATGTCAGGCATTTTCTCTAAAAATTCAAGCATCTCTTCCTCAGTTCCCTCAATACGTACACGAATCATTATTACTATTCCTCAATTCTCATTTTCTCTGTACTAAGTATAACGTACTTCGGAAAGACTGCAAGAAATTTATCTTTTTAATGTTGAACTTTTTTTGCATACGAACAGTGCCATTTCAGTATAGAACGATTCTATTTTATTGTTTTCAAATTGAATTTTGAAGAATTCCTGCATTTCATTTGATGTTTTCATCATACACTCTGTTAACTTTACGCGTTTTTGCATAGGCACATCCATCATATCGCACCACCAGTCAAAATCGAACTTCTTGTCAAAAGTATGACATGACTGCATTTGTAAACCATGTTTTTCTAATAAAGTAATCCATTCTGTTTTTTTCAAAGCTCGTTCATGGCTCGGATCTCGCTTCTTTTCGATAAAGTTATAAAATGTATCAAATTCATTATTTTCTGGTGAAACATTATCAATTAATATAAATAATCCATTATATTCTAACGTACGATTTACTTCAAAAATAAATTGCAAAGGATCAACAAAGTGATGTGCTGCAATTCGGCATGTAATTGTATCAAAGGATTCATCAGCAAATGGTAAATTTTCTGCATTTCCTGCTACAAATGATACATTTTCATGCCCGTTCCCTTCTATAAAACCTTTTGCTTTTTCTAACATTTTTTCTGTTAAATCAAGAGCGACTACCTCTTTAAACATTGGGGCTAACAAATTTGCAACATGTCCACCACCAGTAGCAATATCAAGAAGACGAGTTTTATGACGAGTTTCAACTTGCTGAACTACATATTGTAAATCCGGTCCATTTGCATGAATTTTACTTTTCACATACTTCTCTGCATTACTACCAAATTGTTGTTTCACAAGTTCTTCTTTACTCATTTTTATCATCTTCTTTCTATTGTTATTTACATATACGATTCATTTAATTAATAAGTTCTCTTTACATATTTTCAAATCCTCTTTTAGTCTTATTTGTTACATACTCAAAACTTTATTCTTCTATACAAATCGTAGTATTGGAGTGATTGAAGACTTAAATTATTAGGAGAAAACAAAGAAGGCTGTGAGAACTTATCCCCACAACCTCATAAAACGCCCCTTACATAAGGGTCCATTCACATTCGTCTAAAATATGAATATTCTCTTGCAAATCCACATAGAATTCAATTTCATTATTAGTTGCCAATCTTGCAAACATTTCAGATTAATTCATACCAACCCATATCCATTCTGCTGAACCATCAAGTACCGCATTCTTTACATTTTCTAACTTAACAAGTTCCAATCTCATAAATCTATTCTTATTAACCGTTTGCTTATCTATTAATCCATATTCTATCCCATTTTCTAATAATGAGATAAACTTCCCAGCGATTGGATGTTCACGAACAATAAAATGATACTCCTTTTCATCTTTAGTTGCTACAATCAAACGAGAAATAGAAACATCAAATCCAGAATTCAGCATATGCATATTGATCAGCTCCTTTAGTAGTTTCATAAACATCATAACATTTAAATATTAAAATTAAATTAATATAATGTAAAATTATAAAAGCTGATTTCTAATAGGAAATCAGCTTTTATACACTTGTAATATTTAAATTTTTGACAAATCTATTTATATTGTTTCTTTTTCTTCGTCATTTCCAGACATTAAGTTCCCTATAGCATCCGCAGTAACTTCAACTACAAATTCACAAATCCCTACTACAACTTCTCCAACTACTTCCTCCATCTTTCTACCTCCTTGTTTTATGTAACTTATTTGTAGTATAGGAGATATTAGTTAATTTTAACTATCGGAAAAGGTGACAAAAACATTACAGATTTGTAAGCTATTTCAACGGTTTTGTGAATTTATACTTCTCCCCTTTGAAACTTTAAGTATTATTAACAACCAGATAGGTCATCATAATATAAAGTATTTAAGAATCCTAATTTAAAGGAGGCGTGTAAAATATACTACGTAAAATTAATTAAAGGTCAATCTTTCTATGCTTTTGATCATCGTTTTTTAATATCTCAAGAAGAAGCAGTTTCGGAGAAAATTTTTAATTACTTACGCCGTAATGAATTCTTTGAAGTGCGTAAAGAAGAATATTCTGCCTAATGTACAAAAAGCATCAAGAAACAACTCACAGTATTGTGATTCTTTCTTGATGCTTTTATATTATCGCCCCGCCCCATATTCAACTTTATTCTCAATTCTATTAACATCTTCTAGTATATGTCCAAGCTAATTCATCGTTACTTTCATATTTTAGTATATGAGGAGGTGACGAACATGACTCATATCATTGATTACCAAGCTACTCAACCAATAAATAAAACGGGTGAAACAACTTTTGTAATTCCCCATTCCCCAAACAAAGCAATTCTAGCAAGTATTAAATTGAAAATTTCAAGAAGCGATTCACGTAATAATCGAGTAGAATTAATCGCTACAGTTGGAGTTAAAGGTATAACTGATATATCACAAATATTATTTAGAATTTTCCGTGACAACACTGAAATTTTCAACACGCAAGTAGGTATTGAATCTACAGATTCAGAGCAATTCTACGCTCAAACATTTCAAGCTATTGATAAAGATGTAAGCTGCGGGACTCACGAATATTCATTAACTGTGGAAAATCTAACAAGTGCTGCAAGTGCAGACGTTGTTGGCCCTCTATCTTTTAGTGGTTTAGCTATTGGACAAGATCATAAGTGTTGCTAAAGGAATCTATTGTTTGATGTTGCATTTGAGAAAAGTGAGACGTAGTAACTACGTTCTCACTTTTTTATTTTCTCTATGTTTTTCTTTATTTTCAATTTGTATTTAATCAAGAGTTTTTCACATTTTGAATTACTTATTTCATCATATAATTAATCAAATTTTCGACAAATCAAAAAGATTGAAATCCACTAATGAAACACGTAATATAGACTCTGACTCTAAAAAAGGCGCGTTAAAAAATAATGAATAAATTAGGAGGTTTTATATACGAGTTTTTAATTTTAAAAGACTGAGAGGTATTAATTATGTGGCGTAATAAAAATGTTTGGATCGTATTAATTGGGGAGTTTATTGCTGGTCTTGGGTTATGGCTTGGTATTCTTGGTAACCTTGAATTTATGCAAAAATACGTCCCTTCTGATTTTATGAAATCCGTTATATTATTTATCGGACTGTTAGCTGGCGTTCTAGTTGGTCCAATGGCTGGTCGTGTCATTGACCAGTATGAAAAAAAGAAAGTTCTTCTTTACGCTGGATTTGGTCGTGTTCTTAGTGTTATTTTCATGTTTTTCGCTATTCAATATGAAAGTATCGCCTTTATGGTTGCTTTTATGATTGCACTTCAAATTTCAGCGGCATTTTATTTCCCTGCATTACAATCTGTAATCCCACTCATCGTTCGGGAACATGAACTATTGCAGATGAACGGTGTACATATGAATATCGGTACAATCGCTCGTATTGCAGGTACTTCACTAGGTGGAATTCTTTTAGTTGTAATGAGTTTACAGTATATGTATGCCTTCTCAATGGCAGCATACGCTTTATTATTCCTCTCAACTTTCTTCCTACAATTTGAAGATAAAAAATCCGCTACATCAAGTAAACAATCCGCTAAAGATAATAGTTTTATGGAAGTATTTCGTATTTTAAAAGGAATCCCTATTGCTTTTAAAGCACTTATATTAAGTATTATCCCTCTTTTATTTATAGCTGGATTCAATTTAATGGTTATTAACATTAGCGAAATACAACATGACCCAACAATTAAAGGATTCATATATACAATTGAAGGTGTAGCGTTTATGTTAAGTGCATTCGTTATTAAACGTTTATCTGATCATTTCAAACCTGAAAATTCACTATATTTCTTCGCATTTTGCACCGCTTTTGCACACCTTTCGTTGTTCTTTAGCGATATTAAATGGATGGCACTTGCCTCATTTGGTTTGTTTGGATTTAGTGTTGGCTGCTTCTTCCCTATTATGTCGACAATTTTCCAAACGAAAGTCGAAAAAAGCTATCACGGACGTCTCTTCTCATTCCGTAATATGTTTGAAAGAGTTATGTTCCAAATTGTCTTACTCGGCACAGGCTTCTTCTTAGATACGATTGGATTACAGTATATGGTTCTAATTTTCGGAGTCA
Source organism: Bacillus cereus group sp. BfR-BA-01316 (assembly GCF_022664195.1). Taxonomy (NCBI): domain Bacteria; kingdom Bacillati; phylum Bacillota; class Bacilli; order Caryophanales; family Bacillaceae; genus Bacillus; species Bacillus cereus group sp. BfR-BA-01316. Next base: position 112,818 of record NZ_JAKUGX010000003.1, on the reverse strand, counting down.
TTTCATTGTTAATTATATTTATTTCCCTATCTAAGCAGAAACAATTCGAAAAACAAACGTCGCAATCTGCTAATTTATAAAGTAAAACTTTAATCAGTGGGGGGTTTGTTCATCTCCCACTGATTATTAGCCCTCACCAATCAGGCTTTTACGGGCAGTTACCTCCCACCTAACCATCTCGCATTCGCCGAATTTTGAGGTGGGAGTCTTACTGCCCGCAAATAGCGAGATAAAACTAATACTTCTTAAGAATGGACCCAGTATTTTACTTGATCCATTCTTTTCAATTTCTAAGATTAAACTTTATATCCTTTGTATAGTCCAAATATTTAAAGGTGTATCGCTTACTGTTTTCGAATACAATAAACAATAGATTTTTCAAAAAGGAGCTGTGGAAATGTCTGTTGGTATGCAATTATTAATTACCCTTCTTTTTTCATTAGTTATGTTTTGCGTCCTTAATTTTCTAGCCATTTCCCTATCCCAAAATAACTTTAAAAGAAGGATTGTTGCAGGTTTCTTATTTTTACTGTTAACTCCCATTATCTTTTTGACTACTACAGCATTCGTTTCTATATTCAATAAAGGTGGTTTTGGATCAGCTAACCTAGCCTTTATTATTGCAAATATGTATGTTGTAAATGGAATTGTCATTCTTCTTTCCGCTTCATTTATCCTCAAAAGACATAACATAAGATAGAGTACTAGGCATGAATCTGGCATTACACTAGATTCATGCCTTTTTATTTTGAAATCCCACCCTTCTCCAAATTTTTATGTGAAATTTATTAATTCTTTATAAAAATTTAAACTTTATTCATTACAATATTCTTATTGTATTCGCACGTTTATAAAAAATAATAAGAAAGGAGTACACAATGAAAAAGTTTCTACTTATTTTCCCTATATTAATCGTTCTACTTAGTGGATGTAGCAATAATGATATATACGGCTCTTGGGAAGTCATTGATAATAAAAAAGGTGAATGCCCTGTGTATTATAAATTTGAAACAGTTGTAAAAGAAGAAAAGAAAGAAAAGGTTGTTCACAATTTAGCGGAAATGCAAACAACAACTAAAAAAGAGGATTTATTTAAAGGATCGTTTGTTAAAAATTCTAACGTGTATCGTATTGATTATGGTAACTCGTTTACATCGGATCAATCTTTAAAAGTTGTCGATAATAAATTAAATGTATACTTTTTTACAACTGAAAAAACATGTACATATAAAAAAATAAACAATTAATCTTCATTTATAACGTAGAAAATATTTTCTGCGTTATTTTTATATTTTTCCTTATTATCCTCCCTCTAAATTTGTCAATCGTTTTAATTTTCATAAAAAAATGATAAAATGTAAACATGTGTTTTCAGAATAATTAAAAACGCAGAAAGAAAACACTGTTTTTAGGAGGGGTTTTGATGACTTACACGTTAGCAACTAGAATGAAAGCATTCCAATCTTCTATATTTAGTGAATTAGGGTCCTATAAAAAAGAGAAAATTGCAGCAGGTCATAAAATGATCGATTTAAGTATCGGGAATCCTGATATGCCTCCTGCTGATTTTGTAAGAGAAGAAATGGTACATACGGCAAGTGCAAAAGAAAGTTACGGATATACGTTATCTGGTATTCAAGAATTTCACGAAGCTGTAACTGAATATTACAACAACACTCATAACGTTATATTAAATGCTGAAAAAGAAGTTTTATTATTAATGGGTTCACAAGACGGACTCGTTCATTTACCTATGGTTTTTGCAAATCCGGGAGATATAATACTAGTTCCTGATCCAGGATATACAGCTTATGAAACAGGAATTCAAATGGCCGGTGCAACCTCTTACTACATGCCATTAAAAAAAGAAAATGATTTCTTACCTAACTTAGAAGTTATCCCTGAAGAAATCGCTGATAAAGCGAAGATGATGATTTTGAACTTCCCAGGAAATCCAGTTCCAGCAATGGCTCATGAAGATTTCTTTAAAGAGGTAATCGCATTCGCGAAAAAACATAATATTATCGTTGTCCATGATTTTGCTTATGCTGAATTTTATTTTGATGGCCAAAAGCCGATTAGCTTCTTATCTGTACCTGGTGCAAAAGAAGTTGGCGTTGAAATTAATTCTTTATCTAAAAGTTATAGTTTAGCGGGTAGCCGTATTGGTTATATGATTGGTAACGAAGAAATTGTCGGCGCGCTTACGCAATTTAAGTCTAATACAGATTACGGTGTGTTTTTACCAATTCAAAAAGCTGCATCCGCTGCATTACGACACGGCGCTGCGTTTTGCGAGAAAAACCGAAGCATTTACCAAGAACGTAGAGATACTTTAGTGGACGGATTCCGCAAATTCGGTTGGAATGTCGATAAACCAGCTGGAAGTATGTTCGTTTGGGCTGAAATTCCGAAAGGATGGACTTCTCTAGAGTTCGCTTATGCACTTATGGATCGTGCAAATGTCGTTGTCACACCAGGCCATGCATTTGGTCCTCATGGCGAAGGCTTTGTACGTATTGCACTTGTTCAAGATAAAGTAGTATTACAAGAAGCAGTTGAAAACATTAAAAATAGCGGTATTTTCTCTATTGAAAAAATAGAAGAATTAGTTAAAAATTAATAATAACTCCCCTGCTTAACTTTAGCAGGGGTATTATTATTCCTGGAGGTACGATATGAATATTAAAGATACTCTTCCCCATCGCTATCCATTTTTAATGATCGATAAAATTACAAATGTTAAAGAATCTCAATCAGCTACAGGATACAAACTGATCACAAATAACGAGTGGTTTATTAATAAAAATCAAAACTATATGCCTCATATGCTAATTGTAGAAGCACTGGCTCAACTTAGTGCTTTTGTAAGTACAGGTGAATCTGAAGGACTTGGTTTCCTCTCCTCTTTGGATGGGGTGGAATTTCATGAAAATGCGTATCCCGGTGATAAACTTGACTTACATTATGAATTAACACGTAACAGACGAGGTTTTATTCTTGGGAAAGGAATTGCCTCTGTAAACGGTCAATCAATCGTTACCATTGAAAAGCTATTAATATATCAAGCTGATTAAACAGATTACATAGTAAGGAGTAGGAAAATGCAGAATGTTGTAGGTATTGATGCTGGGGGAACATTAACAAAAATTGCTTACTTTAACGAAATGAACAAATTAGTTTTTAAAAAATTTTATTCATATGAACAAGAAAGAATTAAAGAATGGCTTTATAATAATAATAATTCAATTACACAATTATGCATTACAGGTGGTAAAGCTAAACAGTTAGAACAACTACTTTCAGGTTTATATGAAATAGTAGAGTTAAACGAGTTTGAAGCTACTTTAGCAGGAGTACGATACATACTAAAAGAAGAAAAGCTTGCTATAAACAACTTTGTATTAACAAATATCGGTACAGGTACTTCTATTCACTATGTTCACGACAAGCAATACGTTCGCGCTGGTGGAACTGGAGTTGGCGGTGGTACTATTATGGGTCTTTCAAAACTATTAACAAATATAGATCATTTTGAAGATGCGATTCCACTTACGAATATAGGCTCAAGAAAAAGTCTAGATATTACAGTTGGAGATATTTATGGTGGGATCCTCTCCCCTATTGATAATAACTTAACTGCTAGCAATTTCGGAAAAGCGACTATTACAGACTCAAATTATAGTAGTTCAGATATACTCGCTACCGTTCAAGGACTTGTCGGTGAAGTCGTCACAGCATTAAGCCTTCAATTCGCCGAAGCAAAAAATATTAACCATATCATTTACATCGGTTCTACTCTATGTAATAACATCCACCTTCAAAATATTATAAATAGCTATACAGAATATCAGAACAAAATTCCAGTCTTTTTACAAGATGGTGGTTATAGTGGTGCGATTGGTGCTTTACTTCATGTTACGAAATAAAAAAGCTGACTTTTGTCAGCTTTTTTTAAAGCAATACTTCAAATTCAATAATTGATTCTCCATTCTCTCCAATTCGTTCCACACTAATTCTATCGATTACACAGTGCAGCTTCTTATGAAAACAAGGAAGATCCCTTGCTAGTTAAGTAGCTAACTGCGAACTTTCTTTTCTTCCGACTGTTACATGGGGTATGTACGGAATGTCTTTTCTCAAAAGTGGTAGTAATGGTCCTGTATATAATTTATCATGTAGCTCTTCTATTTGTTCTTTTCCTTGCTCAATTTCTAAAAATAAATAGTCTCCTATACTAGTTACACCACTTGCAAACTCAATTTCAATTGTACCTATCCCTTTTGACAAATTCAAAATATGTGATTTCAATTTATTATTTGAAATATTACTTTCAAAAGGAAATACAATTGTTATGTGGGGCGGAATTAAACCAAATAAAGGATCGTGTATTTCTCGAATACTTTCTATCTCATCAGTAGACATGTTATTTAGAAAAAGTAAAATTGTACGCATTTTTATATCCCCCACTCTCCTCAATTTTTTATATTGCATGGTAGCTTGCACTTCAACAAGTTATTTCACTTACATAGAAAAATAAAAAACTTCTCAAATGAGAAGTTTTCATATAGCATGATTATTATTTTCCCGCCAAACTTTTCTGAATTTTATATAACAAGCAATTCTCCACGGAATAATATAAGACACCGCAACGACGTAAAATAATAAACCAATTGTTTGCGGATCTAAGCCAACAATATATTGTCTTGAACTATATCTTAAAATAACAATTCCGATAAAAGTAATTAAAAAGGCAGCACTTTTTTTCGTATAAATGTTTCCGTCTTCTCTTCGTTCATAGCTTGTTAGAAATATAAGTGGGATTGCGAAAAGAACCCCAATGAATGCTGCTATAGTCACTTGTAATATAGCTGGATGTACTGGACCAAAAAACAATAAAATACCCGGTGTTAAAAATAATAATGGCCACAAAATTCGTTTCCCATTTCCTTTTATCGGCTTATACATAGAACGAAAACGACGCCAAAATATTAGCAGTGCAACACATAAAAAGACTGTTATTAGTGAAGATGTATCTCCCATTGTCTTCCCTCTTTCTATAATAATCTAACAATATTTTAAACCGTTTGTTCGAATGAAACTTTACGAATAAATATACTACTAGTTATGATATATAGAATGGTTAATCCAATTGAAATCACAGTAAAATAGGGAATATCTATTAAAGATAGATCGCTTGTAAATAATAAACCTTTTATTCCTACCTCACCATAAAGCACACTGTTTGTTGTTAAAAAAAGTGTTCCACCAATCATAAGACCGATCCACTTAAATCGTTGTTTAAAAACAACTACTACTTGAAAGAAACATGCTGTCGTAACATAAAATAAAAATTGTAAAATAAACTGTTGTGCTAATAGTTCTCCAAAACTAGCATTCCCCATATTATATTTTATATCTTGTAAAAGCATTACTTGAAGAAATGAAAATAGTCCGGATTGCAGTACAATATAACAAATCGCTCCGATAAAATATTGTATCCTTGTCACACCAAATGAAATAGCTAAACGAAATAAATCATCTTGTATGATGAAAGTACTCCCTATTATAAACATCATAATTGCTATAGAAGGATTATTGATAAATTCAGGTAAATAACCAATTTTCATTCCATATAAATTAACAGCATTCATAGCCCCTTTTATTAATAAAGCTGCGATCCAAAATATTAAAATTGCCTTATAATGAAAATTCATATGTAACTTCAACTGCTTCATTAACATCGTCATTTCACTTCACCACCAGTTATGTGAATAAATAGTTTTTGTAATGTGATTTCATCAACTGCTAATCCTTCTTTTTCAAGAGAGTAATAATCTTCATTAGTAAATTTTCCCCATATAACAGCAATTCCTTTATTTCCATAAATTTCTCGATTTATAACTTTTTTATTGATCGAGAACTCATCCACTTTATCTTTTTGCCCTGATATAATATGACCTTGTTGTAATAAATCTTCCGCCGATGATTGAACAACTAGTCTTCCTTCTTTTATGATAATTACATCTTCAATAACATGGGTTACTTCTTCTACTAAATGTGTTGATAATATAATTGTTCGAGGATACTCACCGTAATCTTCTAATAGTAAACTATAAAATAACTCTCGATGTGCTGCGTCTAAACCAGTAGTTGGTTCATCAAAAATTGTAATTGGTGCCCTACTTGCTAGACCTTGAATAATCCCTACAACTGTTTGCATTCCGTGTGATAATTTATGATATTTCTCTTTCATATTAAGCTGAAATTTCCCTGCCAGTTCTTCCGCGTACTTCTGGTCCCAATTTTTATAAAACATGTTACATAACTTAAAAATTTCTTTTACTTTATAACTTAAATGCGCTTCTTCTTTCACTCTAACAAAACAAATGCTTCGCATCGCTTTACTATTTTCAAAAATATTTTCGCCAAATATAGATACACTTCCACTACTTGAAATAATTTGTCCAGCAAGTAAGTTTAATAAAGTCGTTTTCCCTGCTCCGTTTCTTCCAAGCAAACCATATATTTTATGATTTTCTACTTTAATTGTTACTTCGTTTACAGCTAGTTTCTTTTTATATTTTTTCATTAAATCTTTCGTTTCAAGTGCAAACATCACTCTTTCCCCTCCTTTGTAATTTTTTGTATCATGTCCATCAATTCGTCTTTTGATATTTCTAGTACTTTTGCTTCTTCCCACACTTTAGGTAAATATTGAGTCATAAAAGTATTTTGTCTTTTTTTTAGTACGACTTCTTTTGCTCCCTTTGCAACAAACATCCCGATCCCTCTCTTTTTATATAAAATCCCCTCATCCACTAATACATTTACCCCTTTAGCTGCAGTGGCTGGATTAATTTGTAACATCTTCGCAAATTGATTTGTCGATGGAACTTGTTCTTCTTCAAGTAATATGTCTTTTAAAATATCAGATTCAATGGTTTCTGCAATTTGTATGTATATTAACTTATTTTGTTCTAGAGTAGGTTTCACGATTTCACCACCTTAGGTTCCTAGGTTCATTACTTATGTAATTAACCATAGCACATCGTTTTATTTTTTTCCATAATTTTCATCAAAAAAAAGAATCATTCGATAATGAATGACTCCCTTTAAAAAATGTTCGTATTTTCAATCGTGAAATAACCCCATCTTCCTCCATATCACTTAGATTCCCGCACAGGATGTTCATCAAAAAATTGCTTCCGAAAATCTTTATTATTAACTAGCTTTTCTATTTTTTCTTGATTACCGTAAAAGAAGTTCATTACGATTCCCTTATTCCATATAAGATCATCCTTTGGCAAATCATTAAATTCTTTATAAAGTATGGGTAAAAGTTCTTCTCTTTTCAATGTAAAACTTTGATTTTCAACCTGAAACTCATATCCTTTCGCATTTGGTACTAAAATTGCAAGATAAATAGCGTTAAAGAGAAAATTCTTCTTCATCGTATCCTTCCCATCAAACCAATACGTCTCAATCATGTCATCTGTAAGATTTCCATTCTCTTTTGCACCATATTTCACTTTAATATTTTCATTTTCTAAACTTATACTTTGAACTGTTTCACCACCAGATAAGTTTTTAACAATCGCAAACACGTCGGAATTATTTCCAACGTATGTCCCCGTATATTTTTTAAAAGCCCCAGGTTCAATATGTGATATTTCTTTTATTTGTTCCCCATTAGAACAAGCAGTAACAAATAAAAAAATTGTTAGCATAACACCTGCTATTCTATTCATATACTTCATTAGACACCCCCAAGTTCTATTAATTATCCAATCTATACAATGTATCCCTTAAAAACCCTTTAAAATATACGCATTTTAATCAAAATTAAAAATTTTCAATTTTTATGTTTACAATTATCCATTAATTGTATATACTTACTAACGTAAGAAAAATATTCTAAAAGGAGGTCGAAGGAAATGATGAAATTACAATTACATGCTTTAACTTTAGCGTTAACTGCACCTGTGTTTTTCGGACAATTAAATATGAATTCGACCACCCTAATGGAGAATTAAAAATCGTACTTTATTTCTTTTAATTCATAAATTCGCCACAGGAGGTCGTATACTTTCCTGTGGCTTTTTCACGCCTAGCCATAGGAGAACGATATCTTCCTGTGGCTTTTTTGTGCGATTTTTTAGTCTCTTACATTATTTTTTAAAGAAAGGAGCAACATTCGATGACTATTAGCGTATTGTTTTTAAGTATTACGATTCAAAGAAATGCACTTTCCAAAGCTGAAATTCTTCATAATGAGCAAATTGCAAAAGCTATGAATGATGTTAAGGAACGCCAAGTGCTTTATTGTGATCACCTGTAATTCCTTTTCGAAAGGAGGAATTCGTCTATGACTTTTCATATTTTCTTTTTTACGACAGCACTTCAGAAAAAAACGTTATCTGAAGCTGAAATCTTTCGTAAACAACAATTAAAACAAACTATGGATAAAATAACGGACATTAAAAGTTCGTATTATACACAAATGTATTAAAAATATTTTTTAAAGGGGCAATAACCTAATGAAATTTAAAGCTTTCTTTTTAACGATTACCATTCAAAAACGTAAACTTTCAAAAGATGAAATTTCTCGCGAACAACAAATTAAAAATATTATGGACGGAGTAAAAGAGCGTCAGTCCTCTTATTACAATCGTCTTTACTAAATAAATTATAAAGGGGTAATATCCAATGAAATTCAGAGTATTATTTTTAACTATTACCATTCAAAAAAATAAACTGTCTGAGTCTGATATGCTTCATGACCGACAAATTGAACAGGCTATGGACAACGTAAAGGAACGACAAAGTCATTATTGTAGTCACCTGTAATTCCTATTCGAAAGGAGGAATTCATGTATGAAGTTTCACCTTTTCTTTTTAACCATTACGATTCAAAAAGAAACTATATCTGCAAATGAAGCAAAACAAGAGAAACAGTATAAAAAGATTATAGATGAAATTCGTGATCGTAGAAGCAAGTACTACACTCACCTATAATTGTTTGAACTTATATTAGAAATGAAAGGAGTCGATTATGATGTTAATAACGCGGTGTAAAGAAATGATTTGGATAGTTCAGAGGGATTCCACATAGTTTATTTAACAAAAATTCACCGCCTGATTTGATGTGTAAAAAATATATAATAATACGTATTTCATACACTCAAAAAAATAAAAGATACACCTCTTTTTATTAAGCGGTGTATCTTTCTCAACATATTCTATTTCCGTTTACTTCGTTTCGTCTTAAACAATCTCACTAAGTTCGAAACAACTGTTTTTGTTACCGCATAAGCTGGTACTGCTAAAATCATTCCGATAATTCCCGCGAAATTACCTACCCCTAAAATAAGGATGATAATTGTTAACGGATGGATATTTAATTTTGAACTCATAATACGCGGTGAAATGATGTTACTTTCAAACTGTTGTACGATTGTTACTATAATAATTACGTACAAAGCTTGCATCGGAGATACGAACAGACCTATAATGACAGCTGGTGCTGCTCCGATAAATGGACCTAAGTTCGGAATTATATTTGTAAATGCTGCGATAATTCCTAAAACGAAAGCATACGGTAAACCGATAATTAAATAACCAGTAAATGTAAAAGCACCTATAAATAAACAAACGAGCGCTTGACCTTGAATATATGCAGATAATGTTTCGTTCGTTTCCTTTATGATACGAAGTCCTTCTTCACGGTAAGACTCTGGTAATACACTAACAGCTTTTCCTGGAAATGCATGTCCATCTTTAAACATATAAAATAAAATGAACGGTACTGTAAAGATAACTAACGCCACGTTCGTGATAATACCAAATAAAGCCGTTGCACTCGACGTAATTGTGTTTGGTATACCCTTTAAGTATTCAATCGCATTTTTCTCAATTGTTTCAATGGAAACGTAGTTTTGTGTAGATAACCATTCAAATAACCTATGATGGGATAGATCTTGTATGTATACTTTTCCCTCTTTTATATAAGTCGGCATGTTTTTCACTAAATCCATTAGCTGTTGTGAGATGGTTGGAACAACTACTCCAATAGCAACTCCAGTTAATGTGATGATAAAAAGATACAGTAGTAAAATCGCTAAACCTCTAGGAACTTTTTTATTCTCCAAAAAGACTAACAATGGGTTAAATATGAAGTATAAAAATAACGCGATTAAAATTGGGAAAAATAATGTTGATATGAAGATACCAATCGGTTGAAATAGAAACGATATTTTTGTGCAAATAAATATAATTCCTACAACCATCAGCACTTCTAATGTCCAAAAGTGCACTTTCGATTTCAAAAAAACGTCCTCCTTTAAACTAGCACTTCTCTTCATTGTACCAAATTAAACTTAGATTTCACATAATATTTTCTTTTACAATATTCCAAAATCCCATTAAATACACTACAATGAGATTACAGACAAATTTGCAGGTAAAGGTGATAAATATGACACAATGCATCATTTGCAGAAAAGATACGAAAGAACTTAGTGAACAATATGTCATTCCAGAGATATTATGTGGATATTATTTCACAAACTCAATTTGTGATTCCTGTCATGAACATATGACAACAAATATTGACCGTCCTTTAATTAGACATAAATTAAGTCAATATAAGATTGAGCAAATGAAAAAACAAATCGACTCCCCTCTCTATACGAATGAACATGGTGAGGAGCTAGCAGCCGCTGAGACAGATGTAGTCGAAGTAAGTGATGAGATACTTTATTCTAATGCATTAATTATGAAACTATGTAAAAAGCACGATATTTCATTACATAATGAAATTTGGAAAGAAGAGCGCGTAACAAAAGTGGCTAGTTCTATTCAACGTGAATTGCTTTTAGATAACCGTAAATATAAAATGAGTGTATTAAAAATGGCTTATACTTTTGCTGTACAAACAATTGATGGCTACTTTGACGATCTAGATGCGATTGATATTTCTACCATTCTATTAAATGCCGATTTCATGGAATTAAAGGAAAAGAGTATCGTTCGTGACTTAAGCAAAAGCTCTTTATGGAATACATTAAATACAACGAGCGAAAACCATTATTTTATTTTACTTAGTGATAAAGACGGTCTGTTCTGCTTCATTCGCCTATTTGATATTTTTGATGTTGTTGTTCATTTATCAGAAGAGAGATACAATCTTCCATCACCAATTGTCGGCGTAAATAATGTAGACAAAAAAGGATTTTTTGTGGAAAGTTTAAAACAGTATATGGATGGGCTATTTAAAGAAACTACACGTTCCATTTAATCCATACGAGAACATACGGTCTCCTTTCTTCATAAAAAGACACTGTGTTATAATGAGTGTGAAAAGAACAATACAATCACATAAAACAATTAAAAACTGTATATAAATAAAAAAGACTAGTGTGCGGCTACACACTAGTCCACGTAACTTAGCAGATTGGATTGTTCATTTATCCTATTTGTTTCGTACAAACACAACAACCCACATTCTATAGGCATAGGTGGGTTGTTATTTTTTGAGCTTGTCAATTAAGACGACAATAAACGTTAACAATGCAATGAGAAACAGTCCACCTTGCAGTAACAACGCAATTTCACTCACTTATTATCACCCCCCTCCTACTCAGAGAAGTGATAATTGAACAACCAACCGTACCATAAGTTACCTCTTAATTTTATCATATTTTTTAATTGTTTACGACGAAAACCCGCAAGCTAGTAACCTGCGAGTTTTTTTATTTCTCACTATTTTTACTCATGTTTTAACTTTCCCTTAAGAACATCATAAAATTTCCGTTCATCATCTACATTTAAGTGAACACGACTTACTGTTTTAGAAAATCCATATAACAACTGTGCTTTAATTGGCTCTTTTAACGTTATTTCAAAAGTTGCAGGTTCTTTTATAAATTCCATAACAGTTGCGTCAAGAACCTCTTTCTCTTCTTCTTTCGTTAAAGGTTCGCCTTTATAAAACACAATGTTATCAATTTGTGTAAATGGTATAACGATTTTCTTTCCTAATCCAATTTGAATAATTACTTTTTCTTCCGCAATGATAATTGGATTTTTACGCATCGCTTGTATTTCAGCTAAAAAATAAAACATCGCATATATGTTTAAGATGAGTAAAATCCAAGCTATTATTGGATTCCATTGATGAAGTAAATAATGAAAACCGATACTTTCAATTAATGTTGCATGAATAATCATGATATACACACCTATTGCACCGGTCTTTTTATGATATGAATATATGAATTCATTTTCTGGTACTTTTACACGCCACGATAAAAACGCATAATAAAGTAGTTTACACTCTGAAAGAATAACATTCACCGCTGTACTTCTTTTCATAGTAGCGTCAAATGCTTTATCAATCGCATAAGAGAATGATTGATATTCTCTTATATACTCTTTATATATTTTCATTATTTTAGGAAGAGCTCTAATAATTTTATATACGATGAAAAGCTCTAACCCTATAAAGGCAATTTCTCCAGCCACAATAATATACGAAACAAATGAATAGGCTTGTAAATAATCGCTTGGGATAATAAATCTTGCGAATATGTATCCAGCAATTACGACAGGAAAGATATACGTTAACGAATATCGCTTTCGGATAATAATGAAATATGTAATAACTGGAATTACAAATATAAAATCCAATAATGAACCGAGCGCTACTTCCTCTGGTACAGCTGGTGTAATTGGAAGGGAATATACTAAATAATTCGACAACATAATTACAGCTACGAGCCCTATCCACACACCTTTTCGCCTTCGTGAAATTGAAGAATTCATTCATTCCTTCTCTCCTTTATTTAAAGACCTCATTTAAATTATCTTTATAAAATGAGATAGCACGTTCAAATTCTTTTACCTCATCTGCTTTCACAACTGTCTCTAAAAGTAATTTCATCGCTTCTTCATGATCTTTCACGTTGTATTTTGCTAGTGATAAAAACACTTTCATCACATCATTTTCTGGGAACTTCTTCATCCCAGCTTCTAATACTGTGATCGCTTTATCGTATTCCCCAATACAACGATACGTGCTGCCAAGACCGATATACGCACCGCGAAGGGATTCACCATCAAGTCCGTTCGCAATTGCCTGTTCATAATACGGAACCGCCTCCATTTCAAGGCCCATGGCATCATGTATCCAAGCGCATTGATATAGCACTTCTGCATCCCTCGTAAAGTTTGTTAATCCTATAAGGATCTCTCTAGACTGCGCATATTTCTTTTCATTTCTAAGTTTAATAGCCTGCTTTAATAAATGTTCCATAGAATCCACTCCTCACAAAATGTTCATTATGCATATATCATGTATTACACATTTACGAGCAGCTAATGGCCTATTCTATTGATTCAATTTAATAATTAATGAGAGATACGTTCCCCCACTAATTTAATATTAACTCCATTATATACTATGCGACTACAGCTCTTTCTAAAAGCTTAAATTTCCATAGCAGTAATACGATTGCATAAATGCTCTAACATATTGACAATTTCTTTTGCAGTTTCATCTTTCCCATTACATAACTTCACAGTACCATCTTGTCCAATAACGTGATGCACAGCCCCGCGAGAATATAAAGAATGCGGTGAGTTTGCTACCATTACACTTGCTTTTGCATCTTCCATTCTTTTGCTTGCTCTTTCAATAAGTTCTGCTTCATTTACATCACTTTCAAGTTTAAAGCCAACGAGTATCGTCTCTGGATCCCAATTCTTTATTTGTTTTAATACTTTTGGTGCTTTTTGAAAATGAATAATCGGTGCGATATCACTTGAAATCTTTCCGTTCATATTAAGAACAGTTCCATCTTGGTCACAAACCTTTTCGACAACCCAATCTGAACCAGCAGCAGCCATAATAACTGCATCTACTTTTTCATGTGTGATAATACTTTTCATCTTATCTTGTAAATCAATAATCCCCTCAAATGGGTGCAATTCTAATTGGTTATTTACATCACTTGGCTTCTCCGCAAAATAACCGTGTAAATATATAACATGTGCTCCTTTTGCCATAAGCTCTTCCGCCATAATTCTCCCAATCGTACCTTTTGCTAAATTTGTATGTCCGCGTACTTGATCCCATTTTTCTAGGCAGCCACCACTCGTTATTAATATCTTTTTCCCCTTCATCATAACCATCCCTTACTGATTTTTCGTACGAAACCACTCTACACCAAAATCAACTACATCACGTTGCTTCATAAAGCGGCACGTTGCATTTCCTATCTTCCCAAGAGTAACAGTTCCTTTACGTTCGAACTCTACTCCAATTTCTACAAACGTATCAGACTCGTAATCCATTTCAACAAACTCTTTCCATACTCTTACACCGTTTTCTATAATAGGTGCACCTACTTTTATTAATTCCCGTGCACCTGTACGTACTTCAGATAGGTGCATAGACGTATTGGAATCATATCCGACTCCAATTAATAATATGTATCCATCTAAATCATATATTTTTCTTAACGGTGATTCTTCTCCCAAGCTCATTGATAGCGAGTGATTCATTGTAATTTCCTCTGCATTTTTCCCCCATGCGGCAAAGCTTCCTAGCGGATGATTGCTGCGCGATACATTCGGATATGTACGAAAACACTCAACTATTTTTCCCATTGCCCTTGTTGGTGTTGTATTTGGGTTAAATGCCGGAACGCTATCTCTAATAACTTGCCACCATTCTTCTGGTACAGGTGGTCTTCCCCAATGTTTCGGGTCGGATAAATCCGAAGATTGTGTTGGCATAATTATTGTTCCTTCTTCCGTAACAACCTTCATTAATGCCTCTACTACGGCCACCGACCCGCCGGATATCCAGCCGAGAGAACTTAATGATGAATGAACAATAATTGTCATTCCTTTTTCTACTCCTAATGCTTTTAAATCGTTTGTAATTGTTTCAATTGTATTTGGAAATTGTGTACTCGCCACTATTTCATTCATTTTCACGATGGTTCCCCCATTTTGCTTTAAACTAATACATAAATATATTATCATATTTTTCTTAATTTTTAACATAATCATTTGGATTACTATACACCTATTGTTCTTATCATATCGAAAACAGTTAAATTATGGTATATTTATTTAAAATTTTAAAAAAAAGGTGAACACAATGAAGAAAATTATATTACCCCTTTTCATATTAGGAATTATTAGCTTAAGTGGCTGTACTTTTTCTAATAATGAATATGAAGATTTTTGGGTGTTAGAAAAATCTAGATATAACGAAGGTGGATATGGCCCTTCAAACTTATATGAAAAAGCACAGGAAGATCCAACTATGATTCATTACTCAAACGATAACATTAGTGAAGGAAAGAGGATGGTATATTTAGCATTTGGAGAAAAGTATAAAAACGATAAAATTACAGTAAAAGAAGTTAAAGACGAAAAAGATACATCGGTTATCGTCTTACGTATTGAAAAAAATAAAGGAAAAGATAAAAACCCTGTTATGTATATCGGTGTGCCTAAACTTAGAGATTTTATTAAAATAGTAGATGAAGATGGTAAGAAAATTTTTGAAATGAAACAAAATGAAAGCGTTACATCACAGCAATGAAAAATTTTCACTCTAGCAATCCTAATTTATACTTTATACTAATATGAAATAACCCATCACAAATGATGGGCTATTTGTTAATTACTTTTTAATTCAACTGTTGCTACCCTTCAATCGTAACCCCAGTAAACATTGATAAATTCCCGGTTATTCTTTCTCCTACTCGTAAAAACAGTCCTGCTGCTCTTCCGCTAATACAATGCGAACCGATAAGAAGTTTACCAGTATACGGTCCATCCCATGTATCAATTGTATAATCAGGCATGTCTACGTATTGCTGATATATTTTTCGTTGTTCAAAATAATACTCTGTTTGATCTTCAGCTAATAGTTCATCATTTTCGTATATAGATACTCCTCCACCTTCTCGACCGTATAAAGGTTTAGAAACATATGATTCATTTCTTTCTAAAAATGGCTTATTTGTAAAATATGTTGGTAGGAAGTATTTATTAATAATATTACGCTCTTCTTCTTCAAAGAAAACCACTTCTTCATAAAGCTTCCAAATTAATGCGAGTACACTTTTGTTTTGCATAACAAAAGCAGCCGGTGGATTGATAATTTGCACTCTTCCTTGTGCGATATGATTTAAAAATTGTAGACCGATTCTTTTCCCATTTTTATCAACATCTGAAACTAAATATTCAATTGGATACAGTCGATATAAATAATGGATTCGCTCTCCATTTGGCGTATATATTCCATCATCTGCAACGACGATATCTTGTATGCCAACATATTCCGTGGACTGATCTAAGCAATAACTTCTTAAAAATTGAACTGTTTGATGATCTTCATCGTGCCAATCATAACTAGTAAAATATATCGTTTCTTCATGTCCTATATTATAGTCGTGTTTAATTTGTTCCCATGCCTGCACAATATGCTCCTCAATGTGATTCGGGTGATTCACATCGTGATAACGGCACAACACTTCATTTGCGACAGACGGTTCTAAATAACCTGTTGGTGTATCACAATTTACTTCTATTAATTTAATATCATCACCATTTACGATAAAGTCAAACCTTGTAAAATATGAAAATAAACCAGTATGTTTCATTCTCGCAATTTCCCACGTTTCAGGCGGGAATCCAAGTTTTTGAAAATCTTCAGTCGTATTTACAATATATTGATACGTTCTATATAACACATACATAATTTCTTCCGTCGCTTTAGAAATTGCAGTATATGTACGTACTGGCATCCGGTACATACCAGTTGCCATATATTGATTCCATTCTTCATTCTCTAAAAGACTTGGCCACGTAAATCCATTTCTACTAGCCTCTTCTGCAAGAGAAAACCATACTTTCATATACGCTTCCTGTTCTTGTTCTGTATACATTTCTCCATTATCCTTTCAAATTAGGATCCAGCTGGTGCTTTTGCGTTTCCAATTCCACTTGAACCAGAATTCACTTTCGGCGTTTGCGTAGTAGATGATTTTGACGTGTTTGAATCTGTTGTTACTTTATTTGAACTATTCGGTTGTTCTTTATTTAAATCTACTTTTTTTGAAGAATCATTATTTCTACTAGTGCCACCGTAATACCCACCACCACCGCTGCCACCACTTCTTCGCTCATCTTTTTCACGGTATGGAATAATATTATTTGCATATGGTTTCTTTGTAAGATTTGGTTTCGCAGTACTATACATATTCGACGTCTTACTTGCTAGTAAATAGCCAGCAACGAACGGAAGTATTGGCAGATGGGAGCTCTCATTATTAAATGAAGCAGGTGAATTATTATCTCTACATAATTCTTCTTTTTCTATATTTTCTGTCGTTGGCGCTTTATCATCACAATTTAATGCTTCTTGTTTGCTTTCTTGCTTCGTACCATCTGTTTTTACCGCACTACTTTCTTTTTGTGCGCTCTCTTCATCATTATCAGCACATCCTGTTAATAAAAAAGATGACACTCCTATTGAAGCTGCAATTTTCACAAATTTACTTTTATCCATTCTCATGTGTTATACACCTAATTTCTTGTTTATCTATATTTTACCAATTACCTTTATTATATAATGTAATCATCATTTTTTTCAAACTAAACCAAATATGTAAAATTACATATTTCGCATACTTTTAAACTGTTCATTCTCGAGATAGCAATGAAATCTTTCCACCCCCGGATATTTTTCTCCCAGACTTTTAATCTTAAACCTACACTTTTTATAAAATTCGACTGCCTCTTCGTCTGTCTCTGCCTCTATATATGTCAACTCATACTTCCTAATTATTTCTCTTATCATTTGAAGTGCAATTCCTTGATGACGATATATTTCATCAACAGCTATGTGACACATTCTCGCTCTATTTGTATCAATTAATACAATACCTATGCACCCCATATTCCCATATTTATATAGTACTGCATGATCGTTTTCATACAATGAAACTGCTTTAATTAAGCTTACTTCACTCGGACCGGTCGCATGCTTTAATACTTTCTTAATTGGATCTATTTCTAAATGCTCAACACGTTGTAACATCATACTTCCATATCCTTTCTTATGAAAAAAGACTAGCTCTTTATTAAAAAAGAGCTAATCTTTTTACGCTGTTCTTTTTTCTTCTTTTTTCACAACTACAGCTACATAGCTATGAAGTATCATTCCGACAATAACGAGGCTCATTCCAATCCAAGATAAAGAAGACGGAATTGGGGCAGATAGCCAGATAAGCTCTCCTACTAGTGCAAATAAAACTTCACCGGACTGTGTCGCTTCAACGGTTGCTAATTTTTGCGGATCGTCTTTTACAAGATCTGTTGCAAAGAAAAATAATACTGTTGCGATTAAACCTGAGCTAACCGCTACAATAAAACATTGGATAACTTGGCTACTTGACGGTAATCCACTTGTAGAAACTTCATATCCAGATAGTAAAAACCAAAATGGTAAACTTGCTAATGTCATACCGAGAACTCGTTGGAAGACATCTAATTCACCCTTACAAACTTGCATCATCTTTCTATTTCCAAGTGGATATGCAAAGGCTGCAATGAGTACAGGAACTACACATAAAACAGTTTCACGAATTCCTAAAGAAGAAGCGTGTTCTACTTGCATAAGAACAACACCGAATAAAATAATGCCTGACATTACTAATTCCTTCATTGGAAGTTTTTTATGTAATGGGTCAACCGTGAAAAATGGTGTTAACAAAATCCCTGCAACTATCGTTATTTGCCAAGTTGAAGCGACGAGCCACCCCGGTCCAAACGCACCAGCAAAACTAAGCGGTGCATAAAAGAGACCAAATCCAACAATACTCCATAACAACCATTCTTTCGGATTGTTTTTCATATATTGAAAGAGTTGCTTTAAGTTCCCTCTATACATGACAATTAGTAATAGCATGGGAACCATAAAGTAATACCGTAATGATGCACTCCAAATCCAACTTCCACCTTCTAAGTCCATCGATCGGTTTAACACAAAGGTAAAGGCAAAGAAAAACGATGCCAATATCCCTATTGCAATAGCTTTCATCTTAAAACCCCTTATATAGTTTCTCCTTTTACTATATAACAAAATGAATATAATTAATATTCAAAAATCTCATCACACGTGTAGTCTACTTCTCTTATATAACTTCCGTAATCGACTAATGTGAGCTTGATGATACCGATTATGATCCGCCATATGCCATATTCCCCATCTTACAGTCGCTGTTTCGCTATTTTCATAGGACACCTCCCGAAGCAAATCATTTTCTATTAGTTTCATACATTCCTTATAAAACATAATCTGTACTTCTTTATAGTCTTGCATCAACTCTTGTAGCGTATGTTTTCTTAGCTTTGGAAGCTCTCCTTCTTCATTCAGCATAGGACCATATGTATTTTGAAATACTGATGGCACTTCTTCCCCCTTTAAACGATATACCCAATGCAAATCGACAACTGCTAAATGCTGAAGTAATTGCCCAATACTATTTTCATCATTTTCTGGCCCTTTATATGATAGTTCTTTTTCTTCAGTACCTTCTACTAAATTTTGCAATCTTTCAAATGTATCCCGAACAGTCGCATACAAAATTGCCACGTTGGGGTTCATATCTTTTTCTAAATGGAGATCTTTCATGATAATATCCTTCCTTTAAAGAAACAACACCATATTTTCATCATCACTATACACACCATTCACCTTTATAGCTTTTTTTTCAATTCCATACGTTTTAAAGCCCAATGATTTGTACAATTTTTTTGCTGGTTCGTTTGTGGACACAACACCTAAGGTTAATTGCTCTAGTTTTATATCTCGCGCTCTTTGAATGGCATTTGCTATTAACTCACGTGCCAATCCGTTCCGCCTGTTTTGTGCATCTACATACATCGCAACGATATGACCTTTATGCTTATATGCCTCTTTCTCTTCAGTCAGTAAAGTGACAACTCCAATTAATTGATTTTCTTTATTAAAAGCACCGAATGTACAACTAGTAGCAGATGTTAAATTACTTGCAACTCGGTCAAGAGGATTTTCCTGGCGGATTGCCTCTTCATAAGTTGTTATAAACGCCTCTGGGTTTACTTGTAATGCTTGTAAACGTAAGTTCCAATATTTTTCCGCATCTTCTTTAGTAAGTAATCGAATCATTTCTCTATCCCCTTTAAGTTTACATAATATTTTTATAGACTATTAAATAAAGATTAATATTCTTCTTTTAACATACTATAACGATATCGATGAATGAACTTACCTTGACGTAATCGATCATTTCTCATTATTCCTTCACAAACAAATCCAGCTTCTTCATAACTCTTTCTAGCTTGTAAATTATCTTCGTCTACACGTAACCAAACTTTTTCTAATTTGAATTCAGAAAAGCCGATTTGTAACATACTGTATAGGGCTGCCCTTCCATATCCTTTACCCCAATATTCTTTATTTCCAATTGCAATCCCTAGTTCAGCATTTTTATTTGTATTATCAAAGTTTTTTAGGTCTACCCATCCAATGTGTATACCTTCCTTTGTAACGATAGCTCGTTGCTCATAACCATTCTCTCGACTAATGCATGCTTCAATCCACCTTCTCGTATCTTCACGAGTGAACGGTGGATATTGATCTGGTACAACTAAATGCTTTGTTACTTCTGTATCTAATGACCATTGATATCGATCTTCTACATTGTCTAGTGTCAATTCTCTTAATTGAACGAATGGTATATTCACTTTGCTATCCCCTTCTCATTTCCCAATAGAAAACCCTTCGAACACTCTTCCTCCATACTCTTCTAACGTTTTTTCTATAAAGGTGATTAACTCCTTTTTCTCACTTGTTTTATAAAAATGATCAAAAGCCGCTACAAAATGTTCTGCATATTGCTCGTCATACCTTCTTAACACTCTAATAAACCATTTTGAATTTCCAAGCCATTGACCATTTACCCTTAAAACATATTCATGCACTAAATCAGCTAATAAATTGGCGATGAACAATTCTTCTTCTCTCTTTGCTGCACCAATGAAGTCATCTAATGCATCCGTAATAAAATAGCGCTTCTGCTTCATCGTTTCTTCTGTCCATTTTTTTGGTCCTTTATTTAATAAATCATTCGCTTCTCTTTTGAGTATCTCTACAATTTCATCTTTTCCTTTTAACAAAATACCTTCTGAAACTAATTGAGGTAATGAAGGTCGCCCGCGCTCACAATCACTTTTTAAAAAGGTTTTATACGTTTCAAAATTATGTACAAACACTTCAACAGGCCATCCATTACTATAGAAAGATTCTCTATAACAAGATGACAAACTTTGGTCGAAAATTACAATATCAAGGTCAGATGTTTTCGTAGCCTCTCCTCTAGCAACGCTTCCCCCTAGTAAAGCAACATCACAATTCGAAAATTGTGATGTAATAATACTTTGTGCCGCTTCAATTGATTTCATAATCTTATCCCTTCTTATTTTACTTTCTTCTTTTCAGCTCTTTCTCGTGTCTTTTTAATATAGGATTCTGCATCTGGTGTTTTGCATGACGTTTCACCGTGATCAACTTCTACTTTTCCAATTTCACGTGAGATTTCAATTGCTTGTTGCTCTAAACTTTCATTTCGAACCCCTATCGCAATTAAAGCTCTATTCATCGCTTCTCTTTTTCGATTTTTTTCATTATGTATATGAACTTTAATCTCTTCTAAATACGGTAAGAAAAAGTCATCGTCTAACGTTTTATTTTTTATAGCGATATTCGCTAATAATGACCAACCTGCTCTTCCAATCCATTCATCATCAGACTTCGTCCATTCTTCCATTCTTTCTATCGCGATTGGCGACGTACATATAGCTGTCATAAGAACGTCCATTAAACAATAATAATCAACATCCTGAACCCATCTATTTAGCTGTTCTGACGTTAGTTTCTTCGGATCTAAAATCATCGTTGCTAAAGTCATTGCATCCATATTTTTCGTTTCCCATAGTGAAATTGCTAAATCATGATCCTTTTTTATCTTCTTTTTTAACAATTTTAAATTCGCAAAACTAACTCCAAATAACGGCTCTTTCGCCCCATGGTTTTTATAAGTCTTACGAGTTTGTTCTGTCCCATATTCTTCTAGTTGCTGCATTACTTCTTCAAGTAACATATGCCCACCTCTTTTATATATTTCGTTGACTTCATATATGTATGTACGATATATTCCACATTACTTTTAGGTTTTCCTATATTTATTTTTCAAATACGGTATGTGAAATTTTTATTGATGTATTTTAAAACAACAAACATCCTCTAGCGCATTCAACGGGTTTATTATGTTCCTTCCTATTATACTTTCTACCCTTGTAGCAGCGTCTACCATAGATAATTGTGCAACTGAAAGCATTTCGTTTCTATCTTTCATAATTTCATATAAATACTTTTCTAATTTAGCATCATGCTCTTCTTTACGACCTTGCATAATTAACTCAAATATCCCTTCTATCACTTCTACTTTTACATGTATGGATTTATTATTCTGCCGAGCGTATTGTTTTAAACGTTCCATCGTCCCTGAAACAGTGCGGTTATTTGTAAAAAGTATGGTCTGTGGCTCTTCAACCTGACAAATCATTTCAAAGAATGGCTCATCAATTTTCAATATAGGAATGTCTATTTCGAAATTTTCATCTAATAGCGTAATATAATCTGTACAAGTTAATAAAAGTGTATCTACATCACTTTTGGCTATATACTTTATAATATCTTTTAAATTATTTCGTGCTTGTTCTTTTTCAAAATCACAATCTTTTTTTAATATGCGTGATAAGATGGGATCTACAAAATGGAGTATTTCGATTCCAAAAGATTGCAATGCTCGGTCAATGTATTCAATATTTGAATGATGAGCATGTAAACAAGCTAGTTTTTCCATACTTATCCTCCCTTTCTAAAGCAAAAAACATGAATGAACCATTTTACATACAGTTCCATTCATTTAATTCTTGTTTCATTTTTTCAAACCTGCAAAACAGTGAAATCTTGCATACTTTTTTACAAACTTTTTTGCGCTTGTAAAAAAGTTTTTTTGCATTTCCCCCTCTAAAATTGCTAATATAGTAGAGTAGAACTTTTATAGAGAGTAGGAAAATTATGCACAATGGAATTCGGATGACAACTTTAGTGAAAAGGGCTCTGTTGATTTGCGCTGGGGTATTATTTACATACGAAGCTGCTTACGGATCAACACATATCGCTCTAGCAAGTACAGAGGATGAAGCTAAATCTGTTCAACTTGTAAGTGAAATTCAAACATCCCTTGCTCCGAAAGAAGCTCCAAAGCACTATAACGGGCAAGTTAGAAAAGTCGCTTACTTAACATTTGACGATGGTCCTGGAAAATACACAGCTGAGCTTTTAGATATGTTAAAGAGCGAAAATGCAAAAGCAACATTCTTCCTAATTGGTTCAAACGTGAAAGCTTTCCCTGATCTTGTAAAACGTGAAGATGCTGAAGGCCACTATGTTGGGATGCACAGTATGACTCATAACTACAAAAAACTGTATACAGAAGGTCACTACGTTGATGAGATGAAGGAAGACCAAGGCTTAATCGCTGGAGTTCTAGGTAAATCACCAGTATTAACTCGCCCATCTTACGGCTCAATGCCAGGATTAAATGAAGCTCTTCGCAACAAAGTTGTTGAGAATGGTTTAAAAGTATGGGATTGGACAATTGATTCATTAGACTGGAAATACAACAAAATGCCAGTTGATGCTGCTTCAGCTAAAATCGTAGAAAACGTTCTAGCTGGTGCTACAAATCCAACAGAAGTTATTCTTATGCACGATATTCATCCACAATCAGTTAAAGCAGTACCTGGAATTATTAAAGGACTGAAAGAAAGAGGATATGAATTAGAAAGCTATCATGAGAACGAACACTTCCCATTAAACTTCTGGCATGATAATCGTATTTAATGAAAAAGACTTGATTTCCTCTAGTAGGTTATCAAGTCTTTTTATTATCGTTTTGGGAATTTCTTTTGCTGCTCTTCAATAGCACGAATAATATTCTCTCTATCATCTTGAGTTATACTGATAGAAAATTCGTACTCCTCTTCCTTACACCATGCAGGATTAAGTTCTTGCGATAAGCGAATAACAATGTGAAACTCCCCTTCATTTTCTCCGACATATTCAAACGCCAAATTTGGTTCTATGAAATCTAGTTCATTATATGTAGGGTTTGGTAAAGATTCAAACCATTTTATCATGTACTGCAAGTCATAAGTTTGTAAAAAAGGATCCATCGTTTTAAAAACTTTATTTTCTTCTAACAGTTTCGCCTTTACTATTAACCAGTTTCTATCACACTCGTCTTTCTCATCTTTAAATTGGTATTTTACAACCTCTAAATGTAATGATACTTTTTTATTTTGAAAATTCATGAGTAGCCCCCTTCTATCTCTGAGTCTTTTGTTTTATAAAGTTTTATTAATCCCGATACTTAAAATTATACTAGGTTATTCTAATCGTTTTTTAATACGGATGAATTGTTTAAATTTATTATCATTTGTACATAAAATAAATTTGATTTGCAATATAATCTGAACTAAAGTGAAGTCCATTCCTTATCCACCACATGATAATACCTACCAATGAAGCTGTTTTAATATCAACCGCAACATAATCATCTGGCAAATCCTTTTTCGTATTCTCTCTTCTCGTTTCTATTAATTGCTTTAAAAATAAAAATAATTGCTCCTCAAATTGATTCATTTTAAATAATATAAATAAATAATTTCGGTGGAGATATAAATAATCAAGTAATTGTGTTAGTTTTTGTTTTTCTGATAAATCTTTTGCATGCATTAAATCAACAATTTTATTAGACAGCTCATTTAAAATCTCATTCGTGATTTGTTCTAGTAAATCTTGAATATCTTGATAGTGTAAGTAAAATGTTGTTCGATTTAATCCTGCTTTTGTTGCGACTTTCTGAACTGTTAAGCTTGAAATACTAGAATTCTCACACAAGAGTGAAATAACAGCATTTTCAAACATTTCTCTTGAACGAACTGTACGAGGATCTTCTTTTTTAGGTGTAGACATTTTGAAACTCCTTTATAGATTTTCTCTTTACTTACTCGACAGTGCATACCTTCTATGTCGAGTAGTGAACATTTTCAACAAAACTGTTCATGGTCAAAGAAAATTTATTTTGTTACCATTAATTTTATAGACACTATGTCGATAAATCAAGAAAACAATGAAGGAGTTTACCAATGCAAAAGGAAATATCAGAAAGAAAGAAATAAAAAAATTATATTAGTTGTGCTCATTGCCGGCTGTTTTTTATCAACATTAAATCAGACGCTATTAAATGTAGCGATGAGTAATTTAATGGAAGTATTTGATGTTACGGCTGCTACAGTGCAATGGCTATCAACAGGCTTTATGCTCGTGAACGGTGTACTAGTGCCGATTACTGCATTTTTAATGAAACGATTTACTACAAGGCAGCTATTTATTAGCTCAATGTTCTCCTTGTTGATCGGGACTGTTCTTTGTGCATGCGCCATGAATTTTGGCATTTTGTTAACAGGAAGAATGATTCAAGCAGTTGGGGCAGGAATTATTATGCCACTAATGATGACAGTTATTTTATATTTATACCCTAGTGAAAAGCGTGGCAGTATTATGGGGACCATCGGCTTCGCCATAATCTTTGCGCCAGCCATCGCTCCAACATTATCTGGCTTTATTATTGAATATGTATCATGGAGATGGTTATTTATTGGATTAGCTCCCTTCGTATTAATCGTTATTATTCTCGCGCTAAAATATTTAATGAATGTTGCTGAGACAACAAAAGCAACATTAGATATCGTAAGTGTCATTTTATCAACGATTGGATTTGGTTGTATTATATTCGGATTTAGTAGTGCGGGGAGCAAAGGATGGGATCATCCAGTTGTTATTACTACAATTATCATCGGAATAATTGTTACAACTCTATTCTGTTTACGTCAAATAAAGTCTAGCGATCCACTATTAAATTTATCCGTATTTAAGTATAAAATTTTCACTCTTACATCAGTCATTAACGTACTCATTACGATGATTATGTATGCTGATTTAATTCTTTTACCAATTTACTTGCAAAACGGACGAGGTTTCACTGCTTTTGAATCAGGTTTACTTCTATTACCTGGCGCTGTAATTAATGCCTTCTTATCACCTATCACAGGTAAAATGTTTGATAAATACGGGGCAAAACCACTCTTTATTACAGGTTTAATATGCATCATTATATCGATGTGGGGTGTAATTGATTTGACCGAATCCACTACTTATATGTATTTAATGGTTCGCACCATTATTCTACGCATTGGACTAAGTTTCATTTCGATGCCTTTAAATACAGCAGGTTTAAACGCTTTACCAAGAGAATTGGGTTCACATGGCTCCGCAGTGAATAATACCCTTCGTCAATTAGCAGGTGCTATTGGAACAGCAGTTATTATCACTGTGTATACAATTCAATCCACTTCACATACTTCACAGTTATCTAGTGAGAATGGAAGCATATCAGCTATGCAAGTAACGAAATTATCTTCTATCTTCAGCTCAAGTGATGCCTACGCATTTATGTTAGTCTTATCCTTTGTAGCACTGATATTTGCATGTTTCATGCCTAAAAAAGTAGCACTCCAAAAATCCGAAAGTAAATCTTAAAATAAAAAATCCTACTCGTTTTCTATACGAGTAGGATTTTTTATTATTTATTTTGTTTCCCCGTCTTCAGTCATCTTCACCTTCGTTTTATTGTTATAGTTATATTTAGAACGATCTACCGGTGTAAATCCTTCTGGTGTGTAGAATCGTAATAAGTCACCGTTAACAACTTGGTCGGAGTATTTTAGTGATTTTTGAACCATTTGTTCATTTTGTTTTATTTCATCTGTAAATTCTACAGGTTTCCCAGTCGCTGTATCATAATATTTGCCGTTAAGTGCTGTAACTGTTGGGCTTACGTAGTTACCGTTACGGAACGGAACGACTTGTTTATGCTCTGGTGATAATAAATCTGATCCGAATTGGACATAATTTTTCGTATCTGTACCTAGTAAGTGTAATAACGTTGGAAGAACGTCAATTTCTCCGCCGTATTGATGTTGTACGCCGCCTTCCATTCCTGGTACGCGAATGATTAAAGGTACACGTTGTAATTGAGCATTTTCA
Organism: Bacillus cereus group sp. BfR-BA-01316; assembly: GCF_022664195.1. Classification (NCBI taxonomy): domain Bacteria; kingdom Bacillati; phylum Bacillota; class Bacilli; order Caryophanales; family Bacillaceae; genus Bacillus; species Bacillus cereus group sp. BfR-BA-01316. Next base: position 85,511 of record NZ_JAKUGX010000003.1, on the reverse strand, counting down.
AATGAGTTCATTTCTTTACCCATTATTTGAGACATTGCTGCACTATGATTATCTGAAATACCGTAATGGTCACCGTACATAACGATAATTGAGTTATCGTATAAACCAGATTGTTTCAAGTAATCAATGAATCCTTTTACAGATTCATCTAAATAGCGTGCTGTTTGGAAGTACGTATCTACTGATGAATCACCTGTTTTAGCTGGTTCAATCGTTGCTTCCGCTTTATCAATCGGATAAGGGAAATGGTTCGATAACGTAATGAACTTCGTATAGAACGGTTGTTTCAACGTTTGTAATAACGGAATTGATTCATTAAAGAACGGTTTATCTTTTAAGCCATAGTTTACTACATCTTTTTCATTCATATCATAGTATGACGCATCAAAGAATTTATTAAAACCAAACGATTTATAAATTTCATCACGGTTCCAGAACGTTTTGTAGTTACCGTGGAACACTGCTGATGTGTATCCTTGTTGACCTAAAATAGCTGGTGCTGATTGATACGTGTTATGAGCTTTATTTGTAAAAACAGATCCTTGCGGTAATCCAAACATTGAGTTCTCTAACATGAACTCCGCATCAGATGTTTTACCTTGCCCTGTTTGATGGAAGAAGTTATCAAAGTATAACGTATTCGCATCTTTTGTAAATGAGTTTAAGAATGGTGTAACCTCTTGACCATTTAGCTTGTAGTTTAGTAAAAAGTTTTGGAATGACTCTAAATGAATATAAATTACGTTCATTCCTTTTCCTTTACCAAAATACTCAGGATTTGGACTTGCATAAGTTGATGTAAGATAGTTTCTAACTTCTGTCATATTATCGCCATCAGCTAATGCTCGTTCTGTTGAAGCTTTCGCACTTTGAATACCATCATAAATCGTAAAGTTGTACGCCCCTAAATATTTCACGATATAATTGCGGTCAAATGTTCTTGTTAACAATTCAGGACGGTCAGATTCTGCAAGACCTAGGTTAATACTAAAGAATAAAATACCTGCTACAAATACTAGAGATAATTTATGCTTGGCAACACGGATTGGTTTAGGATTTACAAATTTCGTTGCGACTAAAACAATTAAAATGATTGTATCTAAGAAATATAGTGGATCATATAAGTGTAGCAATGCAAAAATACTACCACCTAAATCTCCAAAGTTATTCGATTGTGTTAATGTCGGGAACGTAATAAAGTCGCTGAAAAAGCGATAATATACTACGTTTGCGTATAAAAGTATAGACATTAGCAAATTAATAATAATTAACCAAATGTAAGCTCGTTTCCCTTTTGCGAATAGTGCGAGCCCTAAAAATAGAACTGCTGAGCTTAACGGGTTGAAAAACAGTAAGAACTTTTGGATTGTGTTCGATATCCCTAAATTAAATTCTGTCACATATGCTGCATATGTTTTTAACCAAAGTAAAATAACGGCAAATACGAAAAATCCAAAATGATTACTTAATACTCGTTTACTCTTTAATAAAAATTGTTGCATCTCTCCACCTCTTTTGATCATCCAAGGCTTATTTTATATAAGTCTGTCTCTCTCAATTTTTCTTCTTCAAATAGATTTTATTTGTTTAACTATATGAAGAATATTAGTAATTATAATTTGTAGCTTTTATTTATTCAACTATTTCTTTTTAAACAGTTTGACTTTGGTTTCTATTTTACAAAATACATTTGTAACATTTCCTGTTTTCTCCCAAGGCTCATCCACTAATTATGACTCCACAAACTATAATCCTTTATTTCCTCATTTGCAAACTAATCTTTCTCCAATTTTGGTACATATTTCACATAAGAAAAAGTGTAGTTTGAAGTAATTGCTCAAACTACACTTTTCCTACAATCTTATCCTTTGTAACTAACTTCCCCAATTGCAACTAATTCCTTTAACCCCATAAACATTAAATTCCAACCATGCTCAGACCCGTCATGATGCTCTTTAAGCGCTTTTTCAATATGAAGTTCTGTCCAATCTTCTTCATGAGGAACGATAATGTTTTGTGAAAATATCATTTCAGATCCTTGTTGATGATCTTTTATCTCAACTGTAATTATATCTTCTAATTCGCTAAATTGTGGCATTTTGAAAGTAAACACCAATTTTTTAGGTTGGTCAATTTCAATGTATTCTCCTATAGCTCGATAATCATTCCCATCGCGATGGTCAACAATTTCCCAACTTCCTCCTACTCGAAGAGTATTTTTCGCTACTTTATTCGTTCCTTCCAATGTAAAAAACCATTTCTTCATCATTTCAGGGTTTATCCATGCTTCAAAAATTTCTTCAGGAGCAACATCAAAATCCCTTACCATCGTTAATGTTATTTTTGAATAATTATTCATTTGCATACTCCCCACTTCATATAAAAATGAAGATTTTTTTATTTGAAGTAAAATACACAAAACCCTCGCTCTCATAAAAGAAAGCGAGGGTTTTAATCATTTATTATTGACCTTTGTACATTGCATCAACTTGTTTTTGAAGTTCTTCACTTTCTAAGAACTCATCATACGTTGCTACCTTATCAACTACACCGTTTGGCGTTACTTCGATAATACGGTTTGCAATTGTTTGTACGAACTGATGGTCATGAGAAGTGAATAGTAATGTTCCTTTAAATGTGATTAAACCGTTGTTTAATGCTGTAATAGACTCAAGGTCTAAATGGTTTGTCGGATCATCAAGTGTTAATACGTTTGCACCGCTTAACATCATTTTAGATAACATACAACGAACTTTTTCTCCTCCAGATAAAACAGAAACGTTTTTCTTTACTTCTTCACCAGAGAATAGCATACGGCCTAAGAAACCACGTAAGAAACTTTCTGATTCATCTTGTGGAGAGAACTGACGTAACCAATCAATTAAAGTGTAATCACTGTTCTCGAAGTACTCAGAGTTATCTCTTGGGAAATGAGCTTGAGATGTTGTTACACCCCATTTGAATGAACCGCTATCTGGCTCCATTTCACCCATAAGAATTTTAAATAATGTTGTCATCGCAATATCGTTACGTCCGATAAATGCAACTTTATCACCTTTATTTAAAGTGAAGTACACATTATCTAATATTTTTTCGCCATCAATCGTTTTCGAAATACCTTCAACTGTTAATAGGTCATTTCCTACTTCACGTTCTGGTGTGAAACCAACGAACGGATAACGACGTGATGATGGTCTAATATCATCTAATGTAATTTTATCTAACAATTTTTTACGAGAAGTTGCCTGTTTCGCTTTAGATGCATTTGAGCTAAAGCGTGCAATAAAGTTTTGTAACTCTTTTACTTTTTCTTCTTTTTTCTTGTTAGAATCTTGCGTTAGTTTTAATGCTAATTGGCTTGATTCATACCAGAAGTCATAGTTACCAACGTATAATTGAATTTTACCGAAATCAAGATCAGCCATGTGCGTACATACTTTATTTAAGAAGTGACGGTCATGGGATACAACGATAACTGTATTTTCAAAGTTCATTAAGAAGTTTTCTAACCATTGGATCGCTTTTAAGTCCAAGTGGTTGGTAGGCTCATCTAGTAATAGAATGTCAGGTTGACCGAATAAAGCTTGAGCAAGTAATACTTTTACTTTCTCTGCCCCTGTTAATTCAGACATCTTTTTATCATGAATATCTTCACCGATGCCTAATCCTTTTAGAAGGATTGCAGCTTCTGACTCAGCTTCCCAACCGTTTAGCTCAGCGAACTCACCTTCAAGTTCTGCAGCACGCATGCCATCTTCATCACTAAAGTCTTCTTTCATGTAAATTGCATTTTTCTCTTGCATTACTTTATAAAGACGTGTGTGACCCATCATTACTGTTTCTAGTGCAGGGAACTCTTCATATTCGAAGTGATTCTGTTTTAATACTGCTAGACGCTCACCTGGCGTAATATGTATGTCACCTGTTGATTGGTCAACTTCACCAGATAAAATCTTTAGAAATGTTGATTTACCAGCACCGTTTGCTCCGATTAAACCGTAGCAATTACCTGGCGTGAATTTTATGTTAACATCTTCAAACAATTTGCGATCCGCAAAACGCAAACTAACGTTACTTACTGTAATCATGTGTTTCCTCCAATTTCGATACTTTTATATACATGCTTCAATTACTATAACATATTTAACAAACTAAAGGTATATCTTATCATCATTGTATTGGGTACAAAATAATTTCTTTAAACATCAAAAGAAATCATAAATACACGGCTTACGCACGGGCACTAAATTCTCAAATGCACGTATCTCCTCTTCGCTTCCGCTTATTAACTCTAATTCATTTAATTCTAACGGACGTTTATAACCAAACATAATAGTAGATAACGCGTTAATATCCATTTGAATCCCTTTTTCTTTTGCTGTTTCTTCTTTAATGATTGTTATTTCATTATTTTTAAGTTGAACCGTTACGTTATTCCACGGTGCAAATGAATCTGTAATATGTAAAATCACTTCTTGTTCTTCGTTGCTCCCATTCCATTCATATTGTTTGAAGAACTGTTCTACATCTACAATTCTTCCCATGAAATATGGAGTTACTTCTGCTTTTACTCGTGGTTCTTGTAATGTGTAAAGAAGTGGCTCTGTTTCACTTAGTATCATTTCAAGATCTTTTATCATAGAATCATGTTGGCAAATGAAATTCCAAAGGCCAATTCTTGCTTCATTATGCAGTGGAACAAACTCTTCTACTGTCATTTTAGAGTTCTCTATTTTGTATAAAATGTAACCCGCCGCATTTTTATTTTCATCATAGTAAACAGCCAATGTTAATTCATGATATACCGCTTGTAGCCACCATTTACGGTCTCGAACTAACATACCAGAAAAACGTTCTGCAAATGTTTCATATAGCTTCTCTACTTCTTCTGAATGATTATCTTTATTAAAACGTTTCACTGTACCATTCACTTGTTGTTTTATTATTAAATCGCTCTTTGTCATATGGCATATATGGCGATTGGCACAAAGTTCCCATCCGTATTTGCGGTAAAATGAAACTGCAAATGGATGTAACATCGATACACTATATCCATCTTTTTTCATCGTTTGAAGGGAATGCTGAAGCAACTCTTTTACATATCCGCTTCTTCTATACTCTGGGTACGTCGCTACCCCTGCAACGCCGCCCATTTTAAACTTTTCTTTTCCTATGTAAATATGAAAAGGAATTAAGTGCAACTTTGCAGCTAACTCGTCACCTTCCATGATGCCGTATGTTTGATGGCTTTCCTTCATTCGAGTAAGTTGCTGCTGCAATCGTTCCTCATTTACTTTATATTGAAAAGAGTATTCCGATAAAGCTAACGCTTTTCTGAATTTATCTTCTTTTAGTTGTATAACGTTCATATATTTCTCCTCCATCCTTTGTTTGAATTATATCATAATTCTTAATATTCCAGTACGGTGAATGAAATTATATCGACGCTTCGACAAAGAATATCGACACCTATCTTATATAAAAAAGCAGATACATTACGCATCTGCTTCTCATCAATTTATTTAGCTAACGTTTGAAGCTCTTCAAAAAATGTAGGATACGATACACCTACTGCTTCTGCATCTTCAATTATTGTTTCTCCTTCAGCAATGCAGCCAGCAATCGCAAGCATCATTCCAATGCGGTGATCACCGTGACTATGTACTGTAGTTCCTTTTAGCTTACATTTACCGTAAATAATCATTCCGTCGTCGGTCGCTTCAATACGAGCTCCTAGTTTCGTTAGTTCAGCAACGACTGTATCGATACGATTCGTTTCTTTCACTTTTAGCTCGTGTGCATCTTTAATGACTGTAATTCCGTCTGCTTGTGTTGCTGCTAAAGCGATAATTGGAATTTCATCGATTAGTCTCGGAATAATATCCCCGCCGATTTCGATTCCTTTCAGTGACGATGTTTCAATTGTAATATTTGCAGCAGGTTCTGATGCACCTTCGTTAATTGGATCCACAGTAAACGTAGCTCCCATTTTCTCAAGAACATCAATAATACCTGTACGAGTCGGATTCATTCCTACATTTTGTAATAGTAGTTTACTATTTGGAATAATTGCGCCCGCTACTAAGAAAAATGCCGCAGATGATACGTCACCCGGAACTTGAACGCCTGTTCCTTTTAGATTTTGTCCACCAGCTAGTTTTACAGTTTCCCCCACGCGAGTTACTGTAACGCCAAACGCCTCAAGCATTCTTTCTGTATGATCACGCGAAATATGAGGCTCTGTAACAGTTGTTACACCTTCTGCACGAAGACCTGCAAGTAAAATAGCTGATTTCACTTGTGCACTTGCTACCGGTGAAGTATATTCAATCGCCTTTAAATTCCCGCCTCGTATTGTGAGCGGCGTAAACGTTCCTCCTTCTCGGCCATCAATTTTTGCGCCCATTTTCTTTAGTGGATTTGTGACACGTTGCATCGGTCTCTTCGCAATTGAAGCATCACCTTGCACGCAAGAAAAGAATGGTGTGTTTGCAAGTATTCCTGACATTAATCGTATCGTTGTACCAGAATTACCTACATCTAATACAGTTTTTGGTTCTTGTAAACCTTCTAATCCTTTTCCAATTACCGTAACTTCGTCTCCATTTTGCGTTATCTCTACTCCCATTTCTTTAAAACAAGAAATAGTACTTAAACAATCCGCACCAGGAAGAAATCCTTTAATTGTTGTTTTTCCTTCCGCGATTGCGCCAAACATAACAGCGCGATGCGAAATTGATTTATCGCCAGGGATTGTAATTGTGCCATTCAATCCGTTATTTACAGTTTGTACTGTTTTTTCTTTCACGTTGCTACCCTCCTCATTAAATTGTTTCATACGTTTGGTATTCTGCTTTTCCTAGTGCGATTTTTGCCTGCGTGCGATCCTCTTCCCTTTGGAAACTAATTCGTAACACCCCAAGTAATCCTTCACGGGCTTCTAAAATTTGCAAGTTTGTAATGCTAATTTCTTCTTCTGCTAAAATACTCGTAATATGAGCTAAAGCCCCTACTTTATCTAAAACATCGACGTATAAGTCGTGATAAGCAGGAATTGCGCCCCTCTTTCGCACCGGTAAAGAATCACGGTATTCTTTTGCGTCAGCAAAATAGTTTTGTATTTCACCTGCATCTCCTTTAGAAACCATCTTGTATAAATCTTCCATTTCAGAAATCCATTCTTCTAATAGTTCCAATAAATGCTCACGGTTTTGTTTTACAATATCACTCCACATTTTCGGACTACTTGATGCGATACGCGTTATATCTTTAAATCCGCCTGCCGCTAGTTGGTGAATAAGCGGGTTATCCCCTGCATGTTTCTCAACTTGTTTTACTAATCCTGCTGCGATTAGATGCGGAAAATGGCTAACAATTCCTGTTACATAATCATGTTCTTTTGTATTTAAAACGAGAAAATGCGATCCGGTTCCTTTTAACCATTCTTTCAGCTCATCTACTTGATCCGTTGGCACGCGATTCATTGGCGTTAAAATGTAAAATGCGTTTTCGAAAAGGTGCGCCTTTGCACTTTCAACACCAGTTTTATGAGAACCTGCCATTGGATGTCCACCGATAAAAGAAACTTTCTTTGATAATAAAGCTTCCGCTTCATTCATGATTGTCCCTTTCGTACTTCCTACATCGGTAACAATAACATCTTCTCGTAAATGAAATGATGCAAGTTTGTGTAATAACTTTTTTGTTTCTTCAACTGGAGAGGCAAAAACAATTAAATGTGCCTCTTCACATGCACTCTGTAAATCTACTGCTACTTCATCAACTACATGTAATTCTTTTGCGCGCTCTACTTGCTCTTTAAATATGTCATAACCGATAATCGTTACATCGTGCTCTTTTTTAATCGCTAATGCAAGAGAGCCTCCTATTAATCCAGTACCGATTAATACTACCTTTTTACACATTTGCCTCATCCCGAGACTTACCTTTTTTATTTTCAAAGTGTTGTTTTAACACTGAAATCACTCCCTCATTTTGTTCCCTAGTTCCGATTGTAATACGGACACCATTTGGAAACGGACGAATAATAAACCCCGCGTGCGCACAAGCTTCATAAATTTCCCCAGCATCATCTACTGGTAAGAAGATAAAGTTCGTTTGCGACGGATAAAACGGGATTTCATTTTCTGTACAAAAACTTTCGTACTGTTGTAATCCCTCTTCGTTAACACGTACTATTTCTTCAATAAACGCTTCATCACTAAAGGCAATCGTTGCAGCTTTTTGTGCTAATGAAGACACGTTAAACGGCAAACGAACGACATTTAATTTCTCGATTAATTCTTCTTGTCCAATCGCATACCCAACGCGAAATGATGCTATACCGTACGCTTTAGAAAACGTTCTTAAAATAAGAAGGTTTTTATGTTTTTCTAATAGTGGTAACGTCTCTGGGAAATCTTTCGCGGTTACGTATTCATAGTATGCTTCGTCAATGACAATTAACGTCTTTTCACTAACTCCCTCAATAAATTGAGTTAATTTTTGCTCATCAACATATGTGCCTGTCGGATTATTCGGATTACAAATCCATACGATTTTTGTATATTCATCAACTGCTGAAGAAATTTCGTCTAGATCATATACACCGTTATTTAAAGCAACTTCTTTCACTTCACAGCCTTCAATAATTGCATGATGACGGTACTGAGGGAATGTCGCGCCAGCAGTTACGATATTATCTCCTTTACAGAGCACTGCACGGCTTATAATTTGAATGACTTCATCGAGCCCACTACCACAAAGCACTTTTTCCATTTGCACTTGTAATTTCTCTGCAATTGTTTGACGGAGTACTTCAGCACCTCCGTCAGGATATAAAGCATGTTCCTGCCACGATTTTTGTAACTCTCCTAAAACACGAGGTGAACAGCCAAATGGATTTTCATTTGATGCTAACTTAACAAATGAATGATTCCCGTATGCTTCTTTCATTTGCTCTGGTGATTTACCTGGTTTATACGGTTGTAATGATGATAATTGATCTTTTACTTGCATGTTAAATCCACCTTTTCATTAAAATTCTTTTGCGTATTTGTTATGTTGCGAAATGTTTTGCTTTAGTAATTCCATGCGATCTTTTCCGAATTGTTCGACTAGTGCATCTGCAAGTTCCCACGCAACAACAGCTTCAGCTACAACCCCTGCTGCAGGTACTGCACAGCTATCCGATCTTTCAATACTCGCTTGGAATGATTCTTTCGTATCAATATCTACGCTTGCTAACGGTTTGTATAATGTAGGAATTGGCTTCATCACACCTCTTACTACAATTGGCATACCTGTTGTCATACCGCCTTCTAAACCGCCGGCATTATTCGTATTTCTCGTGTATCCTTTTTCTTCATCCCACATAATTTCATCATGCACTTTACTTCCAGGTTGTCTTGCCGCTTCGAAACCAACACCAATTTCAGCACCTTTAAATGCATTAATACTCATAATAGCACCAGCAAGTTTTGCATCTAATTTACGATCGTAATGAACGTAGCTACCAACGCCAATTGGCATACCTTCTGCAATTACTTCAACAATACCGCCTATAGAATCTCCGCTACTTTTCGCGTTATCAATTGCATTCATCATCTCTTGTTCTACTTCTTTATCTAAACATCGAACAGGTGAGTTTTCAGTAATCGTTTGAATTTCTTCTATCGGCAAGTGAGTAATAGGCTTCGCTTTTACTCCGCCAATTTCAAGAACATGTCCTGCAATTTCCACGCCTAATTCTTTCAAAATTTGTTTCGCAACTGCACCAGCAGCTACACGAACTGTCGTTTCTCTTGCAGATGAGCGCTCTAATACGTTTCTTATATCACGATGGCCATATTTAATTGCTCCGTTTAAATCCGCATGTCCTGGACGTGGTTTTGTAATTGTACGTTTCATTTCTTTACTTTCTTGCTCTGAAATTGGTTCTGCTCCCATTACTTTCGTCCAATGTTTGAAATCATCATTTTTTACGATTAACGTAATTGGTGAGCCAAGTGTCATTCCATGACGTACACCACTTGCAATTTCAACTGTATCTGTTTCAATTTGCATGCGTCTTCCGCGTCCATGCCCTTTTTGTCTTCTTAATAATTCTTTATTAATATGTTCCGCTGTTAATGTTAAACCTGCTGGTACACCTTCTAAAATAACTGTTAACTGCGGCCCATGTGATTCTCCAGCTGTAATGTATCTCATTTCTCTTGCCCCTTTATTATTTTTTTGTACAAAAAAGTCCCTACTGAGCGCTCAGTAGGGACGATGTTTATCGCGGTACCACCCTAGTTGTAGACTTATTTCGTCTACCTCTCTTCTTCTTTAACGATCGTTTGACCGTCTTTCCCTCCAAAAGTTGGCGGGAAAGATGCTCCAAGGCTGTAATTCATGCTTACCTTTGTACTGATTCACACCGGCCATCAGCTCTCTTTAACAGTGAGATAAGCACTACTGTTTCCTCTTCAGCGCATATATGATATGGAATTAAGATAATTTATTTTTGAAACCTTTTAACTCATCCATGAATCTATGGAATTCTGGAATATCCATTTGTTGTGCAGAGTCTGATAATGCAACTGCTGGGTCTGGATGAACTTCAGCCATTACTGCATCCGCTCCAATTGCTAATGCCGCTTTCGCTGTTGGTAATAATAAATCTCTACGTCCAGTTGAATGCGTTACGTCAACGATAACTGGTAAATGTGTTTCTTTCTTTAAAATCGGTACTGCTGAAATATCTAATGTGTTACGTGTCGCTCTTTCGTATGTGCGAATACCGCGCTCACATAGAATAATTTGGTCGTTACCTTGCGCAATAATGTATTCCGCTGCATTGATGAACTCATCAATTGTTGCTGCTAAACCACGTTTTAATAATACTGGCTTGTTAACTTTACCTACAGCTCGTAGTAAATCGAAGTTTTGCATGTTACGTGCGCCAACTTGAATTACATCAACGTATTCTAATGCCATTTCCACATCGTTTGGATTTAAAATTTCACTAATAATCGCTAAGTCGAACTCATCTGCTACTTGGCGTAAAATTTGTAAACCTTCTTCTCCTAAGCCTTGGAAATCGTATGGAGATGTTCTCGGTTTGAAAGCACCACCGCGCATTAATTTTAAACCTTGGTCTTTCATCGCTTGCCCTACTTGGCGAACTTGCTCTAAGCTTTCTACCGCACAAGGTCCCATAATGAACGTTTGTGTTCCGTTTCCAATCAATTCGCCTTTCACATTAACGATTGTATTTTCTTTTTTCTTTTTACGTGATACTAGTAACGCTTTACGGTTATCATCTTCTTGTAATTCTAAGCTTGCTTTGAAAATCGTTTTGAAAATATGTTGAACCGTTGACGTTTCGAATGGTCCTTCGTTATGCTCTGCGATCATATCCAGTACTTCACGCTCACGTACTGGATCAAAACGTTTCGTACCTTGTACTTGTTTTTGCTCCCCGATTTTTTGAACGATTTCACCGCGTTTGTTTAATAGGTGTAATAGTTGTAAGTTAATTTCATCTACCTGTTTACGTAATTGATCTAATTCGTGATTTGCCATTTGGAAATCCTCCTCTAATGTTTTAAAAGTATAGTAAGAGAATGAAAAATTCTCTATTTTCTGAACTGGTTAATTATACAAATTTAAAGTGGAATCGATACCTCTTCTTATTTTAAACTAATAATTACCATAAAGACACTAACTACTAGTTAATAAGGCACTTTTTTTGTACAAAAAAGCCCTACTGATTCAATCAGTAGGGACGATATTTATCGCGGTACCACCCTAGTTGTAGACTTCTTTCGTCTACCTCTCTTCATTGTTAACGATCAATGTGACCGTCTTTCCCTTCATAAAGATACATATCTTTACTACGAAAAAGATGCTCCAGGACTGTAATTCGCTCTTGTTTTTGTACTGGTTCGCACCAACCACCAGCTCTCTGTTACAGGGAAACAACAACTACTGCTTTTCCTTTCAACGCATGACTATTTTATTTTCAAGTTGGACCACTAAAATACAAAAAGTCCCTACTGAATAAATCAGTAGGGACGATATTTATCGCGGTACCACCCTAGTTGTAGACTAACTTTCCGTCTACCTCTCTTCACTGTTAACGATCAATTGACCGCTTTTTCTTCATAAAGACAATACTATCTTTACTATGAAAAAGATGCTCCAAGACTGTAATTCATGATTATCCCTGTACTGGTTCACACCAACCACCAGCTCTCTGTTACAGTAAGACTAACCACTACTGTGATCTCTTCATTGCACTTTGTTTATTCAAATGTTTTTGAAATTGAATAAGTATGATTCGTATTATAGAACGCTTTTCAAAACACTGTCAACAACTTTTTATTTATTTTTTAAAATTCCGTTTTCGCCCTATGATTCCTCTTGTAAATTCTCCATAACAATTCCGATACGTATTATTTCATTTTCAAGTAAATGTAAAACACATTCCTCTACTTCATATTGGATTAACAATTCTTTTATTTGTATTATTTCATTTTCAAGTAAATCGGCTTCCTGACATGTTTGCAGTAAAATAAAAAACACGTTTGCAAACATTTCTTTATGCGCTTTCATACTCTCTTTCTTATCAAGCATTTCGATAAATAACTGTTTCATTTCCTCCCCCGTACATTTTCCACTTACACCCGAAAATGTACGAGACATAATACATAATCCTTTTTCTAAAATTTCATCCATGTATAAAATAATGCGTAAAAGCATTACATATTCTCTCGTTTTTATCTCACCCATTTTTGGTCGTTCTCGTAAAAATATACTGAGCCAAGCTGTCCAAAATTTTTGTTGTTCTTTTACACTTAACGTTTTGACGTAATAGCATAAATACTGCATGAACTTAATTTTATTTTCTTCATTTTCTTGTATGAGTAAAGGATATAACCAATCTGTTTTTTGCTCCCAATACAGTACACATTTAATAAATACAAAGCTTAGCCACTTCAAAAAAGCTTCCCTCGTATGCGGATGTAATACTTCCAAATGTTCTACCGCATACTTAATAAATCGCTTCATCTCTGTAAATAAAGGTAAATTTATTTGCGTGTAACATAAGCCCGCCCACGCATATTTCGTAATTTCATTTTCCTTCTTTAAATCTAAGTATGGTAACATATATTTTCGGCACCATTGCTTCTCAATATGATATAAAAATGTAATATCTGCTATTAAACGAGCAAACATAAGGTTTGTCCGTTCTGAACTAACTCTTACTTGTTCTTCAAACAAAAATAAATATTCATACACATTACGATCGTATAAATGATCATATGATAACAGTTTTAATAATACAGCTGTCATTTTCCCGACAGGATGCTGAATCGATTCATTGTAAAAGTCTTGTTTTCCAAGCTTAAAATCTGTATCGCTTTTCATAACTTGAGGAAATACTGAAAAAGCAAATCGTTTTACAACCCGTATACTATTCTCCTCTAACTCTTCTAATCGATTACTAATTTCATATAGAAAACTACTAATTAACCAATGAAAGGCAGTATTTCTAACAAATTTCTGCAATAGCGGAATAATTTTTGGGATTTGCTCATTTGTCAGTCCCCGGTTATTTCGCCACTCTCTTATACAAACGAACCATACTTCATTACTTATTTCATGCACACCTACTAATTGGTATGCAAATGAAATACTCCATTCTGTATTCAATTTACATGCTTTCGATAACATCTCTAGAAAATGGCGTTGTTCAAAAACACCGTCTTGAGAAAATTGACGAACTTGCTTCATAATTTCATCGTCTTTCAGTTGTAATAATCCATCAGCAGTTACATTACAAGTAATGCTTTGTTCTGTAGTCTCTTTCTTTTGTACACTGTATCGATCAGAATTGAAGTGAGGATGTTTTTGCTTCATTAACTCATACCCTTTTGCTGTAGCTGGACTATTCGAATCACAAGTGAATAATACATCTAAGACTAAACAAACATCAAATGCCCTCTCCTCTGCAAGGTGCTTCATTACAGTTTGAATGACTTCTTCCTTTGTTTTTTCTAAAGAATGTGCGTAATGATTTTTTAAAAGTTGAAAAACTTCGTGTTTATATGTGACATCTAAAAGAAATCCTTCCTGTAACAACCATTTCATTTTGTCATCTACGCTAACAAATATATTTTTATTCATCGCATCAATTGCAATTCGCTTTTGAAGTACACTATTTGCTTCTATCATTTCTGTAATATAATAATTCCCTTTTTTCTCATTGTTTTCACATAAATAGGTTAGACACTCTTTTACAATTTGAATTAAAAATGCAAGGTCATTTTGATGAAACTCTTTCTCTACATTTTCCTTATCTCTTTTTTTCAGTGCTGTTTGTCTTAATGACAATATTCGCATCTTCTCTAATCCCATCATCATAATTGGAACAGCGTAATAAGAGATATGCGGTCTCATCTTCTCATTCCAAATTTGCTCCACATGAGAAAAGGTAGACACTGGTAAACGACTCGATTCCTCGAGTTCAATTGATTCTTGCGTATCATTTCCCCACTTTCTTTCACGCTTCAACTTAAGTTTTCCGTCCAAAATAAACGTGAGTAACAATAAAGCAATTTCTTTATGCTCAGGAAAAGAACATTTTTGAAGTAAGTAAGAAATTTTTTCTATAGATCTACTATCTTTTTCAGCTGTTTCTAATAAAAGAAGTGTCCACCTTGCAAACAACAACGGGTCCATCTTGATCTTCGTTTCGTTTAAGTAGCTACAAATCGTTTTCCATAATAATGGAGATATTTTAGAATGATTTTTAAAAATCAATTGAAATAATTCTTTCTGATGGCTAAAAAGAAATTGTTCTACTAACCATTCTGCAAGTAACTCATCTACTTCATCATAGTTTGGCGTAAGTAAAAATAAATTTTGTAATTTCCCTTCTGCTTCAAGCCATTCGACCCATTCATAATCACGGGCAAATTCAACGAAGTACCGAACAGTTTCAATTTTTTTTATTGACTGTTTTATATAGGATAATTGCTCCTGCTCTACTGATGGAGGTACGGTTACAATATCACGAATACGCATTCTTTTTGTAATATAATTATCACCCATTAATTCCGCCCAACGTTTCACCGCTTTGACAAGGGACTGATGATTATTTGCTTTATTCGGATACACAATCGGCCTTATCCCTAAATGTTCCCAGTGGTACGTATTTTCCCCTTGTGCGACAAATGCATAACGCCTTGTACTTGGTGGTAAACCAGTTGCTAAATATTTCATTACTGGGTCATTATGGCTATATCCAACGAATAAAACGGTGTAATTTGAGAATAAATCAACTAAAAATCTTCTCGCCCATCCTTCCGTTAAGTAAGCCCTTCCAAAATCACCATCTGTTAAAATTAAAGCTTCTTTTTCCTGTTCTATATTGCCATGTATGTAAGCCAGCCCTTTAAACGCTCTACCTGTAGGTAAAGCAGGTGCGTAATAAACGTTTAATTCTCTATTCATTTCTTTCATCACAGTTGTAAAATGTCGATCAAAGTTTGTCGTTACAATGCGGACTTCTGTATCTAAAGGAAACAACCTCGGAATTGCATAATGAAGCGGATTTGGTTTTGACTTTTCTATATGAACTAGATCTCTTGCAACTTGATGCACATCTTTCGTTTTCGCAATTTTACCGAGATAATAATCGTGGGGTTCTGTCATCTCACGCCTTTCGACATATAAAGCTTTCGAAATTTCATCAACTAAATCATCGAAATTCGGTAAGTTTGATTTCCCCTTCATAGAAACTCCTGCTCCAACGAATAATACTAACTTCCCTTGTTCAAGGTGATCGATTAACTCATCTGGAATTTCTACTTCTGAAGTAATCCACATCCCGGATTCCCCCTTACCTAAAAATGTCATACGCTCTCATTTTACTATAACATTTTTTAATTGTTTTTTTAATATTTAGATAAAATTTCGACGTGATAAAGTTTTACCTAAATTAAACCGTTCCAATGTATGAACTCCTGGATTTATTGTAAAACTATGTATAAATGGGAGGTGTAAATATTGAGTGATATTACTGTAATACTTATCAAATTTATATCATGCATCATCGCTTTTAGTATCGGACTAGCTCTATTTTTCCCAGCAACGCTCGTCCAAATCATTTCTTTTAGTCTCTTCGTCACAATCGTTTCTTATATGTTTGTTGATAAAATTATTTTAAATCGAATTGGCAATTCCGCTGCCATTATGACGGATTTCTTACTTACGTATTTAAGCGTTTGGATTTTCGGTAATATTTTATTAGACAACTACATGCAAATTGCATGGGGCAGTATCCTTTCTGCCATCGTCTTTACATTATCAGAAGTAATCGTCCATCGTTTTTCTAATGCCCACACAAGGCACAACAATGATAATATTCGTGTTAATCGCCGCTTGGCATATGGTACTGAGTTTGCTGAAGAACAAAACATATTAGATAAAGATAAGAAAAAGTAAAAGAAAGGACGCCATTCTATAATGACGTCCTTTCCTATATTAAGCTTCTACTTTTAAATCTTTTAATGCAATAACATCCGCAAATGCTCCAAACACTACGTTATGATGCTTCACAATATCTTCAGCACGTAATACATCTGTATCAAACGTACTATGCGCATCACTTACTAATGTTACTTTATATCCTTCACTAAACGCTCTACGCGTTGTTGTATCAACACAATACTCGGTTTGCATTCCTGAAATAATAACATGCTCAATGCCTTTTTCTTGTAAAACTTCGTTCAAGTTCGTCTTATTGAATGAATCTGGCGTTGTCTTTTCAACGATACTATCACCCTCTTGCGGAGCAATCGCCGCATGTACTTTCCAACCATCCGTCCCTTTTTCTAATGGATGATCCTTAGGCCCGTTATGTTGGACATAAATAACCGGAATACTATTCGAACGACATTCCCCAATAAGCTCTTGTAATGTTTCTAATAACTTTTCCCCATTATGTACTGGCATTCCTGCTGTATACATACCCGCTTGCACATCAATTACTATTAATGCTTTTTTCATTTCACACAGCTCCCTTTGTTTGTATAAGCCCCCTGCATATTCATTATAATTGTTTATATTCCACCATCCAACAATCTTCTAAATTCCCTTCGTGAAGTTCATGTTTCTTTAATATTTTTACCTTTTTAAAGCCGCACTTTTCATAACAACTTATCGCACGTTCATTATTTACTCTAGGATCCATCGCTATTGCTTCAACTTTAAGTTCATCTATAATATATGTAATTGCAGCTTGCACAAGATTTGTTCCAATTCCTTTTCCCCAATATGTCGCTTCACCGATGAATTGGTCCATCCCCCATACTTGTTGCGTTTCTTTATACCCATATAACGCTTTCCATTCAGAATCCACCGGGTACATTTGTATGTAACCAATAGGTATTTCATCGAACTCTACTAAACATCTTTTTTCAAGACTGTTTGGATTATGTATAAAATGATCAAGTACCTTTTCTACAGATTGCGGATTATCTCTTCCTTCGTAATATTGTAAAACTTCTGGGTCTGTTAACCATTTTGAAATGATAGGTGCATCTTCTTCTATTACATATCTAACTAATAATTGTCCCTTTTGGAATAACATAGGTCACCTCCTTATTAGTTACTCTTATAATAACTTTTCTATATGTGGACATTAAACTTTTAAAATTGCTTCTACTCGCATAATCCCCAAATAAAAAATTATTCTGTTCAACTCAAACTGATTATCATAAACTATTACTTAACAAACTAAAAGAATGTTTCCCATAATGATGTTCTTATGTAACAAAATCTAAAAAACTAAAACAATTTGGAGATGAGACTTTGAAATCAACATTAATCATTCTTCGAGGAAACTCCGCAAGTGGCAAAACAACAATCGCAAAAGAACTGCAAGAGCATTTCGGTCAGGGAACACTTCTAGTCTCACAAGACGTTGTGCGTAGAGATATGCTAAAAGTGCACGACACAATGGGTAACTTATCTCATGATTTACTATTTGAAATTACGAAGTACGGAAAAGGAAAATGCGAATTTGTTATTTTAGAAGGTATACTAAACAATCGTAGATATGGAGATATGCTGAAAGAATTAATACATTATTTTGACGGCAACGCGTATACATATTACTTCGATTTATCGCTTGAAGAAACGATTAGACGGCATAATACGAGAGAAAAACGACATGAATTTGGAGAGGATTCATTAAGTAAATGGTATAATCCGAACGATACAATTGAGGTCGGTAGCGAGACTGTCTTTACAGATGATTTCACGCAAAAGGACATATTTCATGCGATTCTTAATGATGTGACGCATAAAAAATAAGACTACCTCATTATGTCAGTCTTATTTTTTATGTTCCTTGAATTTCAGTTTTCATAACCGAACAAACTTTACATAAGTAATAATATATATTCATTTCCCCGAACTGAAAATCAACTACTGAAATAAGTTCCCGTTCCTCAAGATCTTGTGTAATTGTAGCAACATATTTCATCTCTTTCGAACAAGTTGGACATCCTAAATCTTCTGGAACATCATCGTATAGGGGCGCTCCTAACAATCTACATACATATTCCGAACCGAATAAGTCAAAAGCTTCCCAGTAACTATCTTCATCAGTAGGTATATCTTCATTTTTCATATTCGTTAGCTTTACATTAGTTTTTGGAAGATTGACCGGTAGCTTATCCTCATCTTCCATAATCCACTCTTCCGTATTGTCTTGCTTTATTATTTGTACCGTTTTACCCCCATTACTTAATTGAAAATATTGAGGCTCCCACACCATCGCACAATTCAAGCAAGAGACGAATGGTAAAACATTCATTTCATCATTTTTAAGTTCAGCAGGCCTCTCATCTTTCAAATCTAAACTAAAGATTTGATGCATTTTCTCACCGCATAACTTACATAGTGGTAATTCACAATCTTGACCACCGAAATAATGATTATATGAATCTTTCCCTTCCATTACTCTATACCCTTTCATTTGATTGCAATGTGTGCCATATAATTCCATTGTCATATTTAATCCTTGCTTCATTTAAATCAATAAATTCTTATCCTTTAACCTTTATAACATAATTACACTTCAAATTTTAAATACCAATAAATCGCAACTTCATCATTTTGCTCATTTATCCCTTTATAAACAAGAAAATCAAACCCACCAATTAAAAATCCACATTTTTCATAAAACTTACATGCTGCCACATTATTATTTTGCGTTTCAAGCATAATGCCCGGCATATTACCGTCTTTTGCCCACTGCTTTGCTTGTTCTATTAACCTTCTACCAATTCCGAGTTCTCGACATTCTTTATCCACTTTTATATCTTCTATGTATGCATAGCGATTCCAATTCTTTTTCAATATCATAACTCCTACGATCTGGTTATGTAAGAGCGCAATGTAGATTATTTGATTAGGATTATTTATATATTCATTGTACGCTAGCTCTTCATCGTCATCATACTTATCTTCTAAATAACTTTTTTCATAGCCAGGTACTTTTTCGACTGTATATTCTATTTTGTTATTTATTTTTGAAACAGAAAGAACTAACCGGGTATTCACTGTAAAACTATCATCAATTGCAGGTAAATAGTCTAAATCATTTATTTCTAATTTTCTAATCAAAAGACCCATCATTTTCTCCTTAAAATAAACGTTTCATATCTTTCTTCTTTATACTAAATAGTTGTCGCAATTCCTGCTAGAAATAAACTTACGATCGCTAAAAAAGGCGTACCCACTACAGCCCCTCTTAAATGAAACTGGTAATCTTTATATCCCTGCATCCCTTCTGTACTAGGAATAACTACAAACCGCGGAGTAATCCAGCAAAATATAAGCCAATCAATTATAAGTAAATCTACTAAATTGAAAATCATTAAAATGCCAAAAGTATGTAAATAAGCCTCAATATACAATAATTTTTCATGGTGATGTAGTATATATGTAGAAACAAAAGGTGTACCGAAGAGAATAATATTATATATAAGTCCGAAATAAATCGTTTGCCTTTTTTCATTTATCGATTTTGGAAAAACTATTTTTTGAATATCTTTCGGATAATCATTTAACCAAAGACGGGGATTATAATATAAAGACCCTAATATCATAATAGACAGTATAAAAGACATGGAAATACCGACAATCAGCATTTGTTCAATTTGCCCCACAAATTAGCCCCTCCTTATTTACAATTGGTATGTACTTAATTCACTTAATTAGACATTGTATGCATGATACAACCTAAAAATTAACAAATATTTTTATTAAAACTTTTTCGTTATTACTTGATTTTCCCTAACGTCCATGCTTATTTCTTGCAATATGGTTGCAGATTTAATAAAGTGAACATCTAATTAGTGTTGTTCACCTTCGCTAATTATTACAGAGTAAATATTTTTAAATTTACATAAAGATAGGATTGGTGAAACGAATGAAAATCGAACATATCGCAATTTGGGTAAATGATTTAGAATTAATGCGCATTTTTTATACGAAGTATTTCAACGGCAAAGCAAACTCTTTATATCATAATGAAGCAAAACAATTTGAATCTTATTTTATTACGTTCGAATCTGGAGCGCGCCTTGAAATTATGCGTAAGAAAGGTATAGAGAACGAGCCTAATCTTAATATAACTGGCTATGCACATATGGCTTTCTCTGTTGGAAGTGAAGAACGTGTAAATGAACTGACAAAAACGTTAAAAGAAGCAGGCTATTCTTTATTAAATGGACCACGTTTCACTGGAGATGGCTATTACGAAAGTGTAATAAGCGATCCAGAAGGCAATCAAATAGAAATCACTATTTAGTTATCTTTTATCTTTTCTGAAGAACAAATGAAGATTAGTTTGGAGGAATACTATGCATAAGCTACATTTCAAAAAATTTGAAGCAACAGATTTCGATCAATACTTTCAGCTCGTATCAAATGAAAAAGTGATGGCACAAATTACAGAGCGTGCAATTCCGTTAGACGAAGCGCAAAACGACTATAAAAAACTGTTAACGCGCAATGAAAAACATAAATTATTCGGCTCCTACAAAGTGTATGATTCTATTACAAATGAATTTATCGGTCTTGGACATGTAACAGCAAATGAGGATGCTACAAACGAAGCTGAACTTGGTTATATGATATTGCCGGAGCACTGGGGAAAAAGATACGGTAGCGGGATTGCAGCAGAATTAATGGATATAGCGAAGCAAACAGATGTAAACGTACTAAAAGCAATTATCGATCCAAACAATATCCCCTCTCGAAAAATTTTAATAAACGTTGGTTTTACATCAGAGAAAGTTTGTGAAATTGATGGATTGCCTGGGGAGATTTTAAGTAAATATATTTAACTATATAAAAAGGCGATGCTACCACTCACAAAAGGCGTTTACGTTAATACACCCGACCTCTCTATTAAAGATTGGCCAGATGCTTACTACAGGCTATAACTTTGACCGGTTAATGGAAGTAAAGGCTAAATATGATCCGAAAAATGTTTTCAACTTCCCGCAAAGTATTCCGCCTTTTTATAGTCCAAAATGAAAGTTATCGTTTATATTTCTTTTGCATGATAGTGATTTGGTTTCGTACCTCCCCATCACCTTACATAAAGCAAGTGAACACGAAAGCCGGTGGAATATTCCAGTTTATTTTCTTCACCTCAATATTTGCAAAAAAAGACCGGAAAAATTGGTGTTTAAAACGTGTATATTGGAAAGTAATAAATTTCCCATCTTCCCCTAATACTTCTTTTGTTACCTGTAATATCTTTGTAGAAGTATCAAGGGATAAACTGGTAAATGGCAATCCTGAAATAATATAATCCACTTGGGTAATTTTATATTGCTGAATATACTTTTCCGTATATTCGGCAGAGTCATGAATAATGTACACATTTTCCATGTGTGAGTATCGCTCTTGAAGTATACTGTAAAACTGTGCGTTATTCTCAATGATTAGCAATACTGTTTCATTATGTTTATGTTGAATGAGCTGTTCCGTAAACACTCCAGTTCCTGGTCCATATTCAATAATGCATTTTGCTTGTTCAAAATTTATAGGGGCTACCATTTGTTTTGCAAGTTGCTTAGAACTTGACAATACTGCTCCTACAGTTCTTGGGTGCTTTATATATTCACTTAAAAAATGTAGTACATGCATAGTCTTCTTCCTCTTTCCTTGTAGGATACAAGGTATACTCTACTAAAAAAATATTAGAATACGATGAGAAATACATAAGATATTCTTAATGTCCCCCTAAATACAAAAGAAACTTAACCAACAAGTCACACATGCTTTAACATGGAGAAACAAGTATAATAGCGCCACATGCTTGTTATTATGACGTTCTTGGCATGCGAGTCATGCTTGTAGAGACTCCATGTCAAACTAATATCGCTCTGTACTTTTATTTTGCAGAAAACGACCAACTTAGGATATCAAATGAAGAGTGTCAATTTTGCTGTATTTTCTATGTCGCGAACAAAGAAAATATATACTTTTTTAACTGTATTTGTTAAATGAAAAAGACACTTTAGAAATTTCTTTTTTCATCCTCTTTTAATGATTTTTTCATCCAAATTTCATCTGAATCTCATTCTTATTAGTTACACTCTGTATATAAATTGGCGTTGGCCATAAAAAACTAGTAAGGAGGAATCCTACATGAAATATTATGAGAAGGATCAGGATAATATTAGAGAAAATCCATCCATTTCTGATGAAGTCGCTTCCGTTTCATCACGAGGCTGGCAGATGCTGAACAAGGTTCCAGAAGTCACGATTTTCTTCTGGATTATCAAAATCATGGCAACTACTGTGGGCGAGACAGGCGCAGACTTCTTAAATACAAACCTGAACTTTGGCTTGACCAAAACGACTTTTGTTATGAGTGCTCTCTTGTTCATCACACTGTTCTTCCAGTTCAGGTTGAAGAAGTATGTTCCAGGGATTTACTAGTTCACTGTCTTGCTGATTAGTGTTGTCGGCACGCTAGTCACCGACAATCTTACGGACAACTTCGGGGTCGCTTTAGAGACGACCACCATCGTTTTCACCCTCGCGCTACTGGCGACTTTTGCCGCTTGGTACGCGAGTGAGAAGACATTGTCCATTCACTCTATTTACACGACAAAGCGAGAAGCATTCTACTGGTTGGCTATCCTATTCACCTTCGCCTTAGGTACTGCAGCTGGTGATCTCGTAGCAGAGAGTCTCAACTTAGGTTACTGGATTTCAGCACTCATATTCGCCGCATTAATTGGGGCTGTAACCGTCGCTTACTACCGCTTCAAGCTAAATGCAGTGTTGGCCTTTTGGATCGCTTATATTTTAACTCGTCCTTTCGGTGCCTCTTTTGGCGATTATCTATCACAGCCTCACGATTCTGGTGGTCTTGGTCTCGGTACAGTGGGAACAAGCGTAATCTTCCTCACAATAATCTTGAGCTTAGTTATTTATTTGACCAAGACGAAAAAAGACGCGAGCCCGAGCCTTAATTAATATATATTTTGTCTAAACCTTAAAATAGGTGACATGATTTCCTAATCGTTATTACAAAATTTCAACCAAAAGAAAATTAAAAGGCAATACTACTTTAAACTAACAGTAGTATTGCCTTTATATAAAATAAATCATTATTCCCTTATTTCGTCTACTATACTATGAATTAAAGAAATTAGAGCTTGTTTTGTTCCCTCATCTGTAACTTTTGCATCATCACTAAATTTAGTGCGTACAGACGGGATTAATAACGAGCCATTTTGAACGACAACTGTATCTAACATGCCTAGTGTAAGTAACAAAGATTCATGGGCTTTATCCCCTCCCGCAATTGACGGTGAAGCTGTTATGATAGCCACTGGTTTTTTATATAGTTCCGCTGATGAAACAAGCCATTCTAACGCATTTTTTAAAACTCCTGGTATACCTTTTGCATACTCTGGCGTACAAATAATAAGTGCATGTGCTTCACTTAATGTCTTTCGAAATTCTTCAACAACAATAGGAGCTCCAACTCGATCTACATCCGGATTAAAATGAGGAAGTTCCTCTATTCCCTTATAAATAGTGTAATCTATACCTTCTGGAATAAATGCTGCTAAAGTTTTTAATACATTTGTATTAGATGACCCTTCCCTAATACTGCCTGAAATCGCTATAACCTTTTTGTATTTGCTCATATGATCGCCCCCTACGAACATCATACTTATACGACCATAGAAAAATCAAAAATATTGAATCATTTATCAAATGTACATCTATTAAATTTGTTTACATAATAATATTATGTTTTTAAAATCCAAACATTATTACCGTTATTACTTTCATCGCTTTGCATTTAGTCTCTACATACCATGCACTATTCCACCACCGAAAGTAAAACTTTCTCAAGGTCTTTTTTAGACAACATACTATCGTTTACATACACTTGATATGCATTTCTTCCTTCTTTTGCTGGCACAACTATTTTCATAGCCCGTACATTTGACTCTTTATACTCACCGAATGTAATGTCATATCCGTTTAATTTATATGTTACAATGTCTTTATAAAAATTTGGTCCTTTTTCAGTTGCTTTATCAAATGGTTCTTCAATAAAATAATCTTTTTTATCATCTTCAAGTATTTCTAATTGATGAATTGTAAATCCTAATTCCGCATTCGATGTAGATGGCTTTTTTTTCACATTACGATCTTCATATCTCATCGTAATTAGAGGGATTGGTTTTCCAACCGTTGCATTTGCTTTTGCTTCTTCAAATACTAGTTGATACCCAGAAGGAATATATGTAGGACGCTTTATTGGAAAACCAATTATTTGTTCGGCTTGTTCATATGTATATGTAAAATGTTGATCTAATCTTTCTTCATATTTGTTTAACTCTTCCATTACCTCACTATCTCTTTTCTCTTCATCAGCATTTAGACGGTCTGTAGCTGTATATTTTCTTTCCTCATTCTCTACGACACTAACTTTCTTATAAAAATGATATGTTTCTTGTAATAACTCTACATATTTTTCAAAGTCCTCTGTTGCAAATAGTTTTTGAGCGACTTCTATCCTTTCCATTAATCCTATATAACCGTCCTCTGACATCCCCATATCTTTTCTCGCTTCTTCTGGTGTACCTACAATCTTATCAATTATTGTTGTACCCGCAAAAGTACCAGTTGGTATAAGAACAGCCGCAGCTACAAAGCCAAGTAATAACTTTTTCTTCATAGAAGTTTTCCCTTTCTTTTTCATTTGTTGGTATTTATGAAAAGAGGTTTGTACTTTATCTTCTAGATTAGGTGTGGGTTCGAGTGTCTTTGCTTTTCTTTTCAATTCATCCGTTATATATTTTTCAAAATCCATTTACTTCTCCCTCCCTTACGGCTGGCATATGCTCCATTTCTGTTCTTAATCGTTTTAGTGCTATATGTAATCGAGATTTCACTGTACCAATAGGGATTTGAAGAAGTGCAGCAATTTCATCCAAGCTATATTCATGGAAGTAACGCATAATAACAACTTCACGATGCTTATAAGATAATTTTTGTACAACTTCCACTATTTCACTTCGTGTTTCTTTATGTAAAATACCTTCATCCATTATGTAAGACCGATCTTGTTCATACATTTTCTTCTTTTCAAAGATTCGAAATCGCCGCCACGATTTACGACGCCAATCCTGTACTTGCTTGACAACTAGTCCATGTAACCAAAAACGAAATGAACGGTTCATATCATAATTCGTTACAGACTTCCACATTTTGATATATACCTCATTAACTATATCGTCTACATCTTGGTGTTGATTCCCTAATAAAAATACTACTGTTCTATAAATATCTTTACTTGTTAATTCATAAATAACTTGAAAGGCTTCTTTGTCCCCAGACTCCATTTTATACAGCCATTCTTTTAATTCTACTTCATCCAAAATTACGTTCCCCTCTCATGATCCTTCACACTATATTCGTCCGTTTCTCACAAAAAGTTCATTTTACATAAAAATTTATTTATTACAATAAAAATATAATATATATTTTACAGAAAGGAGGATTCGTATAATGAACAAAGAGGACAAAATTCATGCTGAAAATGTATTAAAACATCTCTTTATAGGATCGCAAGTTGATGGCCTACAGTTTGGTCTTTCTCCAACGACTATAAAGATCCATTTTACAAATTTTGATGCTGCAGTTAATTATGATGGACAGTTATATGTCAACATCGAATCGAAATGGTGTTTATTTAATAATCCACCAGAAAAGTACCCTTCTAATGAAGATGAATTTGACGATTATTCCGAGGAAGAAAAATATAATAGAATTTTTAACATGAGAAGGCAGAAAGTTATAGACCTGCAATTAGGTAAGGAAACTCCACATTTGTTTATCTTACTTGAGAACGGAAAAATCATATTTGTAAATGGTTTTCATGACTATTTTGAATGTTGGCAAGCTGGGGTCCAATGTGAGGATTGGCTTGTAGTTGCTACACCTGGTAATGAAATTGCTACTTGGACTCCCGATGAATTTACTAATAAATAAGATGTCAGAAATCGCAATTGAAAAAGTATATCTTGCACAAGGAGCAACAGATTTACGTAAATCAATTGATGGACTAGCGACTGTTGTAAAAAAACATTTATAATTCCACTGATACGCAGAAAAATAAAAAAGAGAATGATTCAGAATTTTATTTCTAATCATCCTCTTTTTATTTTTATATTTTAACATACTGGATATGCATTAGAACCCAAATAACGTTCTTTTATAATTTGACGATGATGAAGCTCATGACCAGCGATAATGTTTGCTAATGCAAGAACCGTGACTTCAGAATTGTTCGCAATTCCCCTTTGTACCCAAGCTTCTTTATCTAAACTTTTAAGCAATTGCACAGTAGATTGGCGAACAACTGTTAAATTCTCAAGAAGATCTTGCATAAATTGCTTATCAAACGCTGCTCTAAGAACATACATATCATCGTTATATCCAGGAAGTTCTGCTGTCTCGCCTCTTGCTATGGAAAGCAATCGATATGCCATAATACGTTCAGTATCCGCAATATGACCGATTACTTCTTTTATACTCCATTTATTAGGAGCATATCGAAAATGTCCCTCACTATCAGAAATATCCTTCAATAAAAGATTCGTTTCCTTCATTTGTTGCTCTAGAATATGTATGATATCTCCATCTGGTATTAAGTTTATGTACTTTGAATAATACGGGTTATATTCATTTGCTTCTGGTCTCTTTTGCATGCTTATCATCCTTTTTATTTTATCTTTATATACAACTTGTTATAATGATATTATCATATTAATCTGAAAAATTAAATTCTAAAACAAAAGGTCCACATCCTAATCGAATGATATCTATAAAGATTCATTTATAGATATCACAGAAACTAGTACTTTCGCAACAACTAGAACGCTTGACTCTTTCAAAGCAACAATTGATATGTTTTTTCCTCCAGTATTTATCCTGTACGATTACTTAATACAATTTGACTCTTCAACGATTGGTTTAATTCAAAAGAACTACATAATAATTCAGAAAATGATTGAGAACCCCTTGGGATTTCTCCCAAGTATTTTTGTATGCTAAGTATCTTTCTATTCCTGTAACTATTTATACCCTGTTTTAGCTTTTTCTCCACGTTGTTCGCCCTACTTATGATTCTTCCCTCAGCTTGTTGATTAGAAATATAGGTGATGGAGCCCGCAGTGATTAGGATCACATTAACAAAACGACTCATTCCCAATCCTCCAACTAAACCATCTCCCATGCCCTTCCGTTACCCAAAAAGTTTCACAATATTCGTTTCCGTGAATATAATAATCAATATGAAGGTCCCGATCCCACATGTTGTTATATAGGTGAAATACATCACGTTTTGCACCAATTTCTTTAATTTGTTTTTCTAGCGTATGTTTTACATTTTCAGGTATTTGGTTTGCCACATGTGTATGAAAAATACAAATAACAGCATCTTCGCTGATTTGATCTGCAATGGCCGGAAAAAGTACTACACCGTCTCCTTCTATTAATCTTACTGATTTTTCTTTTACGAGAGCTGCTGCTTGATCAAACTTTTCAAGTCTTTCTTTATGTTCTGGCCAAATAAGCGCGCGTAACCATAAATAATCTTCTTCATCATTTAAATCGTTCACATGTAAATCTATTCCGATTCTTTCTACGACAGGTGGACTTTGTTTTAAAAAGGAGGGCTTCTTCTCCCCTTTTATTTCTGATTGTAAATGAACATTTGATTGTCTATTTCCATACACTTCTTCCGTTCCATATGAATAACGATATTGATCCCAAAACAGTTGTAATCCCGCACTTGTACCAATTTCTATTAACGCCAATGGTTTGTTCACTTTATTAAATATGTAACAGAAACTTGGATATAAATAGGCACATCGTCTTACTTCATTCGTTTGAACAAGTTTCGTTTGTAATAAAGAGATAATTTCTTCTCGATATACGTGGCAAAAATCTTTAAATTGGTAAAAGGCATTTTCAAAATTTATATCAGCATTTTCAACTAAACTTTGATAATACTTTTTTAAACTGTGCTCTTTTCCTTTTAACAATAAATAATGGACCGCACCTAATAATAAGTTCGGAACCGGTTGACCAGGTTGTGCGTAGGAAGCTAACGTAAGAACTTCCTCATCTTCAGAAATTTTTATTGATAAGTATTCGTATAAAGGACTCGATCCTTTACATTCATTTACGGAAAAACCCCGAAATAAGTTTACGACTTGTTCTTTTGTAAGCATTGGTATCCCTCCTGTTTATTTTTCAGAATAATCTTATCATTAATTTATTATTTACTCTATTTTTTCAAATTAGATGTTACAAAAATAGAATTTTACTAGTTTCCAAAGATAAAACATAAAAATAGAAATTTTTTTGGGATAACATCAAACTGGAATTCTTCTCCAAATCCCGCTTTACTACTATGCTTTTTACCCTTATGACAGAAGAATTCTATGAAATAAAACGTTAAATAGTTTAAAATTATCAGATAACACTAGATATTTTAGTCTATTAATTATTATAATAGACTATGAGATGGTTATATAATTGAGACAAAAAAGATAGATTCCTAGGTGGGGCCTAGGCGGTGTTTTCTTTTTACGGCTTAGAAATAAAAACACCTACACTTTTTTGCCAATATAGGGGATGGAGAGATTATCATGAGCAACATGCAGCAAAAAACAGACGTTATCTTAATTGGCGCGGGAATCATGAGCGCAACGTTAGGATCATTACTGAAAGAATTGGCACCTGAATGGGAAATTAAAGTATTTGAAAAACTCGCAAATGCCGGAGAAGAAAGTTCTAACGAATGGAATAATGCCGGTACAGGACATTCTGCGCTATGTGAGCTTAACTATACATCCGAAAAATCTGACGGGTCTATAGATATTGGTAAAGCTGTAAATGTTAATGAACAATTTCAACTTTCAAGACAATTTTGGGCATATCTTGTAAAGAGAAACTTAATTCGTAATCCACAAGATTTTATTATGCCACTACCTCATATGAGTTTGGTACAAGGGGAAAAAAATGTCGAGTTTCTAAAAAATCGTTTTGAAGCGCTTTCAAAAAACCCACTATTCCAAGGAATGGAATTTTCTGACGCTCCTGACACATTAAAAAAATGGCTTCCACTCATTATGGAAGGCCGTAACTCTAATGAACCGATGGCTGCAACGAAAATTGACTCTGGAACAGATGTTAACTTTGGTGCGTTAACGCGTATGTTGTTTGATTACTTAAAAAGTAAAAATGTCGAGCTAAACTACAAACATAGTGTTGAAAATATTAAACGCACGAAGAATGGTTTGTGGGAAGTGAAAGTACATGATATGAATAGTGGTAAAATCGAACATCATACTGCAAAATTCGTCTTTATCGGCGGCGGTGGCGGTAGTCTACCTCTACTACAAAAGACTGGTATTCCTGAATCAAAACATATCGGTGGATTCCCAGTAAGTGGACTATTTATGGTATGTAAAAACCAAAAAGTTATAGAGCAGCATCATGCAAAAGTATACGGTAAAGCTAAAGTTGGTGCTCCGCCAATGTCTGTACCTCACCTTGATACAAGATATATAAACAACGAAAAAGCTTTACTGTTTGGACCATTTGCTGGCTTCTCACCTAAATTCTTAAAAACTGGCTCAAATCTTGATTTAATCGGTTCTGTAAAACCGAATAACGTCTTAACGATGTTAGCAGCTGGTGTAAAAGAAATGGGATTAACAAAATACTTAATCCAACAAGTTATGTTATCACACGAAAAGCGTATGGAAGAATTACGTGAGTTTATTCCGAACGCTAAAAGTGAAGATTGGGATATTGTCGTTGCTGGTCAACGTGTGCAAGTAATTAAAGATACTGATGCAGGTGGTAAAGGAACACTTCAATTTGGTACAGAAGTTGTTAGTGCAAATGACGGATCAATCGCTGCGTTACTTGGTGCTTCTCCAGGTGCTTCTACTGCTGTTCACGTTATGCTTGAAGTATTAGAAAAATGCTTCCCAGAACGTATACTAGCATGGGAGCCAAAAATAAAAGAAATGATCCCTTCATATGGCATATCACTTACGGAAAATCCAAGACTGTTCCAAGAACTTCACGCTTCAACAGGACGCACACTTGGGTTAAATGAAAAAGAAGCTGTTCACAATTAATGAATAGATTAAAAAAACGACATAATAAAAACGTCCGATATATTCGGACGTTTTTATTATGTCTGACGAAGAAATATAGTGACTAAAATTATATCGGCGATTTTTTCAATATGCCAGCGATTCGACAAAGTATATCGATTCACTTACAATAAATGACAAATATCCATTAACTCTCAACTAGAAATTATACTTATCGATATTATCCTTTGTAAATACAACTCGTTCAGGAAGTGCGATAATACCGTTTCCTTCTGCCTCATAGTCATACCCTTGAATAGAATTTGGTTCTACTTTCACTTTGCCGATTCCTTTTACTTCAAAGCTATCCCCTACTTTTAACTTCTTCCCTTTTACAGCAATTTCATTTGCAACATACGTTGCGAGTGCACCTTGTTGTTTAACATCCCATAAACCGAATTGTTGTACTGTTCCTCGTTTTACATAATCACGCATAACATTTGGTGTTGAAAATCCTGTTACGACTACTTTTTTATCCATTTTCAAATTCTCAGCTGCTTGCGCCATCGCTGGAAGTGCTGTTGCATCTGGACATATTACTGCGTTAATATCCGGATATGTTTTTAAAATACTCTCCCCTACTGATAAAGATTTTTGTGCTTTATTTTCACTGGACTATTTATCGCTTCAACTGGAATAAACAAAATAGCGAACACATATGTTTAAGCAGTGGTCAATTGTTGAAAGGGATGAAGAGCATGTCACAGCTAAACTTTGAAGACAATTTGTTAACAAAAGTAGCTTGGTACTATTATAAAGATCAATTAACCCAGCAAGAAATTGCTTCACTTCTTCACATTTCAAGAAATAAAGTCGTTCGGTTGTTAGATAAAGCACGGACGGAAGGTGTCGTCACATTTCACGTAAAAGGTACTGGTTTGCACTGTTTAAGCATCGAACGTGACCTTATGAAAAAATTCCATCTAAAAGATGCTTTCGTTATTCCAATGCCAACTGAGGATTATTCATTTTCACTCGGAAAAGCTGCCGCACAATATTTAGAAACTCAATTGCAACAAGGAGATTTACTTGGGGTTGGCTGGGGAGAGACGATAAGTAAAATGCTAGAAAACATTCATTTTGATAGCTCTATGAATCTTTCAATCGTTTCTCTTACAGGAGGCGTAAATCACTATATTCCAAGAAATCAAAGCTATTTAAACTACATGCAAGGCGATCTTCATATTATTCCTACCCCTTTTCTAACATCTACAAACGAAATGACGCAAATTATTCTATCTGAACCGAGCGTGAAAGATATGCTTCACGTCGCTTCACTCGCTCATACAGCAGTAGTTGGCATTGGCGGTTTATCTCAAGACGCCACAATTGTGAAAGAAGAAAAATTAACACTACGTGAAATGACTTATATACGTAGTCAAAACGGGGCCGGAGATATTTTAGGGCAATTTTATAATACTGACGGAAAACAATTAGAACTTCCCCATCATAACCGTCTTATCGGCACACCACTCTCTGTTCTTCAAAATATGAAACATGTCGTTGGTGTAGCTGGCGGCACAGAAAAGATAGATGCAATTTACGGCGCCTTAAAAGGAAAATTCATTCATACATTAATTACCGATGAAGAAACTGCCCTCTCCTTATTAAGAAAGGAAGGTGACACTTAATGTCTACTCTATTAGCTTACGACGCTGGTACAGGAAGCATTCGAGCAGTTCTTTTTGATTTAAATGGTAATCAACTTGCCGTTAGTCAAAAAGAATGGATTCATAAATCAGATAGTCGTTACTCTGGTTCTATGAATTTTGATGTAATAGAAAACTGGCAGCTCGTTCAAGAATGCACGAAGGATGTTATTCAAAAAAGTAATACGTCCCCCTCTTCTATTAAAGGTATTAGTGCAACGAGTATGCGAGAAGGTTTTGTTTTATACGATAAAAATGGGCAAGAAATATGGGCTTGTGCAAATGTTGATGGCCGCGCATCAGCGGAAGTTAGTGAATTAAAACAAATTCGTTCCGAAATTGAAGAAGATTTATATAGAAAATCCGGTCAAACTTTTTCGTTAGGTGCTTTACCTCGCTTACTTTGGATTAAAAAACATGAACCAGACGTGTACAAAAACATTCATTCCTTTACGATGTTAAACGATTGGATTTTATATAAATTGTGCGGCGTACTGCAAATTGATTCTTCAAATGGATGTACGTCCGGTATATTCGATTTACAAAATAGAGCTTGGGATAACTGGGTTGCTGAGCAATGCGGTCTTACTCTAGCCTTTTCTCCAAAAGTAAATGAAGCTGGTACAGTTATCGGGAATATCACAAAACGAAGTTCTGAATTAACAGGATTACATGAAGGAACACCGGTCGTTGCTGGCGGCGGAGATGCACAAATGGCATCGCTTGGAACTGGAGTTGTAAAGCCTGAACAAACATTTATATGCGGGGGCAGTTTTTGGCAACAAGAAGTAAATATAACAAAACCAGAAACTGATCCAAATGCGGCGATTCGTGTAAATTGCCACGTCATTCCTAACCTATGGCAATACGAAACAATCGCTTTCTTCCCTGGCCTTGTTATGAGATGGTTTCGAGATGCTTTTTGCCAAGAAGAAAAAAGGCTCGCTGAAAAACTCGGTGTAGATGCTTATGAATTACTAGAAGAACAAGCGAAAGAAGTTCCTGTAGGCTCACATGGCATAATCCCCACTTTTTCAAATGTAATGAACTATATTTCTTGGCGACATGCTGCACCATCCTTTTTAAATTTAAGTTTAGATGCTGAAAAATGCGGTAAAAAAGAAATGTTCCGTGCAATAGAAGAAAATGCCGCCTTCGTTACATTCGGAAACTTGAAATTAATAGAGGCTCTCACAGGTAAATTTCCTTCTGAAGTGATTTTTGCTGGCGGCGCTGCTAAAGGAAAACTTTGGCCACAAATACTAGCAGATGTCCTCGGAATCCCTGTTAAAGTACCAGTTGTAAAAGAAGCTGCTGCTTTAGGTACGGCAATTGCAGCTGGAGTTGGCGTAGGGATTTATAAATCTATGGAGAAAACCGCCGAGCAATTTGTACAGTGGGAAAAAACGTTTGAGCCAAACGCTGAAAATCATGAACGATATAAAGGGTACTATGACACATGGAAAACAGTGTATGAAAGTCAACTTTCTTTAGCTGATAAAGGACTTACATCACATATGTGGATGGCGCCTGGTGCATTGTAACAAATTACATAAAGGAGTGAACGGTATGCTTAAAGTGAACGAAAATGATTTCTCCTATCGCTTCGGTGATAACGGGCCGAAATATTTAATACAAGGCCCGAATATCGATCTTGGCCTAGTCGTGATTCAGCCTGGGCAAGAGTTTCAAAATCATTATCATACAACGTGCGAAGAAGTCTTCTATGCGTTAGAAGGCGAAATAGATTTCTATGTTAATAACGAAAGAGTTCCGATCAAACAAGGTGATGTCTTGCAAGTTCGACCTCATGAATCTCATTATCTTATTAACCATTCCGATAAGCCTTTTAAAGCTGTTTTTATAAAGTCACCACATTTACCAAATAAAGATACAGTACAAACTGAAAATCCAACATTAACGAAGGAGTGATTTCGAATGACTTGGGGATTTAAAAATCGATTAAACACAATTTTACCTGACGGCAGAGCAGTTATGTTAGCGATAGATCACGGCTACTTTTTAGGACCAATTCACGGACTAGAACAACCGTTAGAAACAGTTAAAAACTTGCTTCCATATACAGATTCCCTCTTTTTAACGCGCGGTGTACTCAGCTCCTGCATTCCTGAAAACTGCAACACACCGATGGTTATGCGTGTATCAGGCGGGGCAACTGTAGTCGGCAAAGATTTAGCGAATGAAACAATTGTTACACCTGTGAAAGAAGCAGTAAAACAAAACGCAATTGGCGTCGGCGTTTCTGTCTTTGTTGGATCAGACTATGAAACACAAACTGTTTCAAATCTCGCAAATGTAGTCTCTGAAGCTCACGATTACGGCCTGCCAGTGCTCGGTATTACCGCCGTTGCGAAAGAACTACAAAAACGAGAAGCTCGCTTTCTAGCACTCGCCTCCCGCGTATGTGTTGAAATGGGAGCTGACATTATTAAAACGTATTACTGCGAAGGATTCGAAAAAATTACGAGCACATGCCCTGCCCCAGTCGTAATCGCGGGAGGTCCAAAACTAGATTCAATCGAAGACGCATTAAACATTACGTACAATGCGCTGCAAGAAGGCGCAATTGGGGTAGATATGGGCCGAAACATATGGCAGTCCGAACATCCTGCTGCAATGATTCAAGCGATACATGGTATTGTGAAAAATAGATTGAATGTGAAAGAAGCGCTTGAATTATATGATGATGTGAAAAATTAAGGTGAAAGATAGACCATTACACTTCAATATATACAAAGTCAATATTCTACTATAAGGTAAAGCCCATATGTTAGATTACTTGACAATCTAACATATGGGCTTTTTTACATTTTTCATTGTTCCGAATTTGATCAGGATTTCTAAAGATCGCGTACGTTCCAAACAATCTCACCGCGCTCGTCCCACGTACTGTGATGCCGCTCAAATCCTATCTTTTCTAGTACCCGGAAGGACGCAACATTCCAAGCACCTACAGTTGACCAAAGTCTGTGGCGCCCGGTAGCAATCGCAGCCTCTAGCACAGCGGATGCTGCCTCAGTCGCATAGCCATTACGATGAACACTGCGGAACAACTCATATGCAATTTCCGGCTCTTCAAGCGTGGAACGACCGATAATCAAGCCACAATACCCGATGAAATCGCCTTTGTCTCGCCTGCGAATAGTAAGAAGAGAAATACCATTTTCATATGCTCTCTTGCGCATCTCGATAAGATCGCTACGAACGGAGTCCAGGGATGGCATGTCCACACCACGTTCGCCAATTAATTTTCTCATCCAGACTGAATCGGATTCCTCCCACATATTCAGGTCAAGTCGTTCAGTTTTCAGTTGAAACGCCATAGCTTTAAATAAAGCTGTCATAGTAGCAACCTCCTATTTATGTCACTGTACTCATAATAGCTTCGCACCTCATCACCACATCAGATCGGAAACCCGGTTGATTCGTGAAATTTTATAGCAACAGTATACAAAAAATTAGTATTCTTTTATGCATAAGTAATTCCCCTACAAAATAGACCTTTTTATCAAACTTTATTTAAAATCTACAACAGTTGGTTTAAAGTGACTACACTCTCGTTCATAAATGATTTGTTTTAGATTTTCACTTATCCTACAAAACATCTTCCTCTATTTCTTAAAATAATGATAAACTCCCAATAATTTGCTGCCATAATCGGTGTATCCTTACTATATTCACGCTTAATATTTATATTTTTGGCTCTGTTAAATTTTAATGTTGAAAATTGAGTAAATTAGAGGGAAACCCAAATATAAGGGTTTCCCGTTTTTATACTTTCGACTTTTCGCTGTTAAGAGACATTTTTTAGCCAAGTAATAATTCGAAGTACCTGAAATGGTTCAAACCAAGTAATTAAAAACATCACAACGAAGAAAGAAATCAGTGATATGAATTTTAATGTTCCTTTTTCCCGTTTAGCAACTGCTATAAAACTTAGTACAATTCCAACTAAAAAAGAAATAAAACTAAACAGTACAATCGGCTCAGAATATCCATCTATTATCCAATTTAATCCGAATAATAATATCCCTACAAACATCAAGACTATTGACAATGCACTGAATTTTTTCACAATTTCACCTCCAAATATAATTTTACCATTTTAAGAATTAAACGATAATTTTTTTGTTGCATAAGAATGAACAATTACACGATAAACTTAGATAAACGTAAGCTCTCATACGTATCAATTATTTCATACACAAATGACGATAGGAGAAACTCTTTTATATTGTGTTTAGTGCTTTCGTTACTGCAACTATCAATAAATAAAAACCAAGCGCGATAGTTATCGAGATATTTTGTAACCACGCCTTTAAATCGGTCTATCCATTGTTTCATACGAGAATGGAGACCATTTACATTATAGATAAATAAAGAAGCTGTCTCACAAGTCAGATTTCTGACTAAAAGACGCTTATTTTTTACTTTGGTGTTCCATTAAATAAGCGAATAAAATGATCAAGCCCCTTCCCAAACTGGATAAGGGGCTTGATATACACCTTCAAACAATTATTCTTGATGAGTGCCATTAGGTTTTGAAACTTTTTTACCTTCTCTATAGTCAAGGCAAGAAACTTCAATTAATAATCCATTAAATATTGTAAAATAAAAGCCATAACTACTACCTCTCATTGTATAAGGTTCCTTGTCTATTTCAATGCCCCCAGCTACTAAACGATTATATGCTCGATCAACTTCACTTGAAGTTTCCACCAAAAAACCAATATGAAAAGCTTCAGGATATGTAACGTCTTTTTTCCCCTTGAACGCTTTTGGATCACTTAACACAAGTATAAATCCATTCTCATCACTCATCACTACAAGTGCCTTTCCCTTTTGTTCCAAAAATTGAAAATCAAAAAATGTTTCAAAAAAATGTCTAGCTTCTGATAAATCATCAACACAAAGATTCAAATGGTTCAACCTCATTCACTCATCTCCTTATAAACAGGGATTATACAGAAGTATATTGACCCATATAGATAACACTTGAATGTTTAAGGGCAGGAATTCAAGTGTTCAGTCTACAACTATTTTTTAACAGTCTAATACTTTTTTCTATAGTCTAGAACGTTTTTTTAATGCCACATTTGGAATACAATGAATGAAATTATATGAACAATCCGACACGGAATATCACTTTACTGATAAAGATTGAGAATCGTAGTAGCCCTATTGTTTATTCTCCAAATTGGTTAAAACCCACTCAATCAAGAAAATTGCTGAAGAAATCCGCTCTGTCGTATCCCCTAAGAACACTTTATTAAGTAACTCATCAAAATTAGTCGGTCTAATAGGTAATGCTTGAATATACCTTAAAACAGCTCCAGCTGGAGGGGCTGGCTTATTATTAATAGCCCATATTCCCTCTAGCAATGTCCACATTGATGTGTGAACTATGTATGAAGCTTTTAACTCATCTTTTGCTTTCAAAGCAGCCTGAATTTTAATAAGCGAACTATTTAACCAATGAGAAATGCCTTTTACTTTATCACTAGAAACAGAATAATTTTCATATTTATGTTGAGCTATTTCCTTTAACCTTTCCAACTCACCGTTACTATCAAATACAATTTCCCCTTCTAAAAAAGAGTATAATTCCATTGAATTATTTTTAAAGTTTAATTGAATTTGATTAAAATTTGCATACTTATATTCAATTAAAATACCTTCTCTCATTTCTGAATGAAAATCCTTCTTTTGTCCATTCTCTAAAAGAACATATAAGTCTAAATCGGATTCGGGGTATGCGTCACCTCTTGCGATAGATCCGATGAGCATTAATCCATTTACCTTATACATATATAAACTTTCATTTAATATTGTTTGTACCAATTTTTTATGTTTTTCATATGTAATGAATGAAAGGTTTTCTTTCATTTATATCCCCCTAGTACTAAAAAAGAGGATACATGTTAGCTTCTACAACATGTATCCTCTGCTTATATTATTACGACTTCTGATAAGCCGATTTCGATGATTTCACATAATAAACCCCGTGCTCAACCTTAATGATATGATCTGGTTTTGGCTTACCGCGGCCTGCTCTATGCCCAGCTAAGTGCTCTTCACTCGTTTCCCAGTTCTTCCATGCTTCTTCAGATTCCCAGCGAATCATAACTACAACTTCTTCATCTCCGCGTCTTACTTTTTTTACGAGAACACTTAAGTCGATGAATCCTTCAAATTTTTCAATAATTCCTTCTCCAGTGAAACGTTCTACAACTATATTAGATGTACCTTCTTTTACTGTAAATGTCTTTGTTTCG
Source organism: Bacillus cereus group sp. BfR-BA-01316 (assembly GCF_022664195.1). Taxonomy (NCBI): domain Bacteria; kingdom Bacillati; phylum Bacillota; class Bacilli; order Caryophanales; family Bacillaceae; genus Bacillus; species Bacillus cereus group sp. BfR-BA-01316. The sequence goes on along the minus strand of NZ_JAKUGX010000003.1, from coordinate 46,775 downwards.
ATAAACATATATTCCACTCCCTCTTTGTAATACGAATACTAGTATTCTTCTATTATAATTGATTATGATAATTATTTTCAATTAAAAAGTTTCTAATTTTTAGAATTATGCTGATTTCTCCTCAATCGCCTCATCTAAAAATTTGAAGTACGGAAGCAATATTCCTATTAAAGACGTGACACATATAATCGAACCGATAATAAAGTATAGCACTCTCACTCCCCACATTTCACTCAGTATTCCCCCTAATAACACACCTAATGGCATAGCCGATCGTATGAAAAATAATCGCACTGAAAATACTTTTCCTATCATATTGTTCGGGACTGTTTGCTGGCATATCGTCGTGTTGTGGACATTGAAAAATGCAATACATATACCTGCAATTACTTCAATTATTACCGCGATTATAATACTATGATTGAATCCTAGAGAAATGTATGTGAGGCCCCCTATAAACAATCCTCCGAGCATAAGTATACGCCGACTTTTATATGTTACTTTTCCGACTAGTATGGATCCCACTACATAGCCAAGCGGGAAACCTGCCATAAAATAACCGTATTCAGCATATCCTGCTGAAAGTTCGTCTTTTATATAAGGAAGATTCGTAACCATCGTTACCCCTACTCCAAACTGTACGAAAGTAAGAAATACACTGAGCCAAACGATTATTGGTTTTGTAAAAAAGTATGTAAAACCGTGAAGAAACTGTTCTAGCCACGTTTTTCTCAATTCTTGTTTTACTCTTTTTTCTTTTATGAAAAGTAACAATCCTCCACTAATGAATAGACAAACACATACGAACAACATTGTTAATTTGATTCCAATGAATTTAATAACAATGCCACCTAATACTGGCGCAAGAAACATCATAAGACGGGTCATTCCATCTATATACGCATTTGCATCTTGAAGCTGCTCTTTACTTACAATGCTCGGTGTAATTGCTTGACTGGCGGGTGTATAAAGCGGCGTAATGAGCCCTATTATAATTTGAACGACATACACGTGCCAAACTTCTATACTACTAGTAACTAACATGACTAAAGGTAGTAAGAAAACAGATGCCCGTATCCATTGTGAAAAAATCATAATCCACTTTCGGCTCCATTTATCAATAAATGGGCCACTTATTAGTTGCAGTATGAGAGACGGGATAAAATATAATAACCACATACTGCTTAATGCTGTTTTCGATCCTGTTAACTCATATACAAGTATCGAATTACATAACGTCCCGAAAGCCCCGCCTAATTCTGAAATCGCGCTACCAATCCACATATAAAAAAACGAACGATTTTTCAATACACTCTTCACTATAGCTCACCAACTTTTCTATTAAATTCCTCCCTTTATGTACATTCTCGTTGTATATTATCTATTCAAAAATGTATCTAATTCTTTCGCTAACGACTGCACTGCTTTCTTTCTTAATACATATTTCCCGTCATATATATCTACTAACTTCGCTGAACGTAACAATTTCAAATGATGGTGTACTGTCGATTTACCAAGTTGCAGTCTTTCTGTAATTTCCTGCAATGTACGTTCTTTTTCAAACAGCACTTTTACAATTCGTAATCTCGCTTCATCCCCGAGCGCCTTATGTTTATGAACTAAAAAATAATTCGGTTCATATGGATCTTCAGGATGTATGCTTTCGTTCGCGACTGGATAATGAAATACTTTCGTATCTTCAATATCCGCTTCTATATTCCACGGTCTGTACGTCATTTGCGGGATAAGAAGTACGTGATGGACACTTGGCTCTGGCATATAGTTCACTCCACCAGTCGCCCACTCGACAAACTCTTCCGGTTTCATCTTTTTATTCATTTCATTTTTCGCTTCATAATCTCGCTGTAGTATAGAAACAATTTCTTCTGCCTCTTTTTTAACAACACTGTCATACCACCCTGTCATGACGGCGATTAAATGCGTTTTTAGTTCGCGCACATCGACATGACATACAAACTCTATATACGTAGAAAAAAACTGATGATCATGTGTCAGTTCCTTTAGTTCATGTATTACAGCTACTTCTCCGCTTGCTGCTAAACGTCTTTTTTCTTCATACTTCTCTCCTAAAAACGGTAAACATATATACTTTAAATCTTCTTCTGAAAGTGAATCGATATTTGCAATAAACTGTGATAGATCCTGAAAATCTCCCTCATACAATAACTGAAGCAATGCTTTCCATGTATTATTTCCTTCTACAAACTGTAAATGCTCTCTCATCTCTACCGATAATGATTGTCTAATTTCTTCCCATTCGCTTTGAGATTTTTCAAGCGTGTCGATTAACCTCTTATGAGTAATTGCCGCAATGCCAAGTGCACATTCGAAAAGTATCGAATACCTCATTTGAACGTTGTACGTTTCCCTCTTTCTGCTCGTTACGTGAAAGACTTCCATTTAATCCCCTCCTTATTTTCTAAGTATTGAATTCTATATTTATCGAATTATACCTTCTAATTTTTTAGAATTTTAAAACCTTCCGAAACTTTATATTGCTACAAATTTTTAAACTTAAGCTGCAGTTGATTTCCTTGTTCAACTATGAGGCAGGTTTATTGAAGAGAAAGGAGAATTTATTACATTTAGAAAAATGATTTAGAAAGCATAAGTTTATTTCTGCAATTACTACAACGACGCCGTATTGTTCTTTTAAAAACTTCCAAACATCAATCAGATGATAAGTAGGTACGTTTTCTCTAACACTTATTGTTGGTCAATTTCATAGTTAAGGAGGCTATACGAATGAGTAAAAAAGAAATGTTGCAAAATGGAGTCAAGCAAGTTTTTTACGAAGAAGAATGGTACCCACCGATATCAGAAGCGTTAAAGAATCTTACTGCTGCACAAGCATGTTGGCAACCAGAAGGAAAGGCCAGTAATACGATTTGGGAAAATGCAAACCATTTACTAACCTTTAAAGAGCGCTTACTTTCCCGCTTACATCAAGATGATACATTTGTTGCTCCACAAAATAATTATGACACGTTTTTCCAAGGTGGACCTAATGATGATGATGATGCTTGGCAACAGACAGTGAAGCGCACGCTTCAAGTACATGATGCCTTACAATCTTCATTAACATCCCTTCAAGAAGCAGAACTGGATCAACCAAGTCCTTCTCTACCAGTTTGGCAACAATATCTGAATATCCTTTTGCATGATGCTTATCATACAGGACAAATTATACAACTTCGTAAACTCCAAGGTTCATGGCCAGCTCATCGTTCATATTTATAAACGATGATTAAAGATGATAGACAAGCATATGATTCTACATTTAGCAGAATAAGTACAAAAAAAGCAAATGAGATTCTAACTCTCATTTGCCTTTTTTGTATACTGGCGAAACATCCTACAATGAATTATTAACCTTAATTAAAACTCAACAAAGAATGTTCAAATTGATAAAGTAAACCTTTAATCAATGGGATTTTGTCCATCCCCCACTAATTATTAACCCAAACCAATTGGGCATTTCCGGGCCATTATCTCCCACCTCACTTCCTCGCATTCGCCGCATTTTGAGGTAGGAGTCTTACCGCCCATTAATACAATTCATTCACACTTATTAATTCATCTGCGCATCGTTCAATAGCCCTATTATTTCACTCAACATTTCTTCTGTAAAAGCACCTGCGCTAAAGTTCACTAATGCTCGTAATGGCATATAGTTCAGCATAGCGTCCATCATTTCAGAGGCATCACTATCCCCTTCAGTCATACTACCAAACGGACTGTCTTTTAATGCTTTTTCCATAAGCCCTTTTGCGATTGGTGCTAAGATTTGGTTCGTAAATATGTCCCCAAGTAAAGTATTACGATGCACCGGTTTTTGAATTATGGTCGTTGATTGAACATACATGCTATCATGTAAAACGATCTCTTTTGAAGACTTTCCTACTAAAATTTCAAATTCACCTGTTTCAACATGCCAGTCCTTTAATTCAACATTATAATAAGCAAATGATCTTTTATTTAAAGTAAAGTTAACCGTTTTTTCTTCTCCCGGCTGCAATTCTACTTTTTCAAATCCTTTTAGCTCTTTTTCAGGACGAATCATACTGCTTTCAACATCTTTTATATAAAGCTGAACAATTTCTTTCCCTGCCGTACTACCAGTATTTTTCACGTTAACACTGATAGAAACAGTGTCCGTATCCGTTATCTCTTTCTTATTTATTGAAAGATTACTATACTCAAAGTTTGTATAGCTTAAACCAAAACCAAATGGGAACAACGGTTCAATATTTTTTGCATCGTAATAACGATATCCGACGAACACACCTTCTTTGTATTCTACTTTGTCACCTTCACCAGGGAAGTTTAAGTAAGAAGGATTATCGCTTAACACTTTCGGGAATGTTTCCGCTAATTTCCCGCTTGGATTCGCATCACCAAATAATAAATCAGCAATCGCTCCGCCTAATGCTTGTCCACCTAAATAGCCTTCAAGTATTCCTTTTACTTTACCTATCCATGGCATTTCAATTGGAGCACCGTTACTTAAAACTACAACGATATTACTTTGAACTTCAGCGATCGCCTCAATTAATTGCACGTGATTTTCTGGCATCTGTAAATGCTTTCGATCAAAGCCTTCAGATTCATAACGATCTGGAAGTCCAACGAAAAGGACCGCTGTATCTGCTCGCTCTGCTATTTTTTTCGCTTCATTAACCATGCTTTCATTTACATCATCACTTGCAATATCATAACCTTGTGCAAACAATATGTTCGTTTTTTCACCTGATACAGTTTCAATTTCTTCGAGAATACTTTCAAGCTTTGTTGGGTTAATATGAGAGCTTCCGCCACCTTGATATCGTGGTTGCTTTGCAAAGCCTCCAATTACCGCTATCGTTCCCTCTTTTTTCAGCGGAAGAATGGAATCTTCATTTTGTAACATAACCATACTTTCACTTGCAGCTTCTCTTGCAAGCTGATGATGCGTGTCCTTACTATACACAGCGTTTTCTAATTGGTTATCATAAGCTTTAAAAATAATGTAAAGTAGACGCTCTGCTGCTTGATCAAGCTTTTCTACAGCTAGCTCACCACAGTTAACTGCATCAACAATTTTCTTCTCACCAATTCCAAAGCTTGAAGGCATTTCTAACTCCAAACCGTTCGCTAGACTTGCAACACGCTCATTTACTGCACCCCAATCAGAAACGACAAAACCTTCAAATCCCCATTCATCTTTTAAAATATCATTTAATAAATAGTTATTTTCCGAAGCGTATTCACCATTTACCTTGTTGTATGCGCTCATTACTGTCCAAGGCTGTGCTTCCTTAATGACATCTTCAAAGCTAGCAAGATAGATTTCACGCAATGTTCTTTCATCAACAATTGCATCTACTGACATTCTGCGATGCTCCTGATTATTAGCAGCGAAATGTTTTAATGACGTTCCAATCCCTTGACTTTGTACGCCTTTAACATGGTTTGCAGCCATTTGTGATGATAAATACGGGTCCTCTGAAAAATATTCAAAGTTTCTTCCGCATAGCGGCGAACGTTTAATATTTGCACCTGGTCCAAGGAGAACTCCTACATTTTCAGCCTGACATTCTTCTCCTAATGCAACTCCTACTTGTTTTATTAATTCTTTATTCCATGTACTTGCTAATCCTACTGCTGATGGGAAACAAGTCGATGGAATACTATTATAAATCCCTAAGTGATCTGCTCCCTCTGCCTGTTTTCTAAGGCCGTGTGGTCCATCAGTTACCATAATGGAAGGAATGCCCAATCGCTCAATCCCTTTTGTATTCCAAAAGTCTAATCCAGAACATAGACTTGCCTTTTCTTCTAATGTCATTTGTGAAATGATTTTCTTAATATCCCTTTTCATGATAGCCCTCCTAAAAATAATTAAGTAAACGCTTTCTTAATGTTATTATAGTTATTTTTTTTTAGATATTATGGTATATTTTTTAGAATACTGGTAAAAATTTTAGCTGATTATAAATATGGTTACTATGCAGAATAAAGGAAAATATTTGAGTGTATTAAACAAGGGAAAAAGGATGTTTTAATTAAAAATCTAAGGAGACTACCTGAATCAGGAGATCTTGGGGTGTTATCAAAAACAAGTCACTTGCGAAGCCAGAAAAATTCTGCTATCGCAGCATTTTTGAAAAAACAACGCTAAGCAAAAAAATGCAATAAGCTACCCATATGGACAGCTCAGTTACATAATTATCGTTATTCAGAAGTAAATCCATTATTGGAATTAAATGTATTTAGAAACATAGAAAAGTCCCTTCAAATCTTCTTCTGAAGGGACTTTTCATTTACATAATCTTCAAAAGTGAAGCGGAGTTCATTTGTAAAGATAACATTTGAATAATTGTTTTCATAACAGCATCTTCTTCATTAGAGAGGGTAATAAAATTCGCAGCATCCTTTAATTCTTGAACTGCATTTCGGACAGCAAAGCTATATGTTGCGCGAGTCATGAGTTCTAAATCATTGTAACCATCTTCAAAGGCCATTGTTTCTTCAGGAGTAACATTCAATAAACGCTGCAAGTATTCAACGGTAGTTCCCTTATGAACATTGGCATTTGCTATATCAATCCAAGCTGCTTCAGAAGCAACAATATAAGCCGACTCAAAAAACGGAGATAGTCTTTCTCTGGTCTCCATACATCTTAACAATGGGTCGTGAATAGTGATTTTAATGAAATCATCTGTTATTTCATTAAAATCAGAGACTTGTTTTACTTGCGCATAGGACTTTCTGACAATAGCCGCTTCTTCATGAGAGATGTTTTCTTTTATTATCTCACCGTTTCTTGTACAGGCAATAATGGTATGTTCTAAGCTCACTTTCTCAAGTAAACGAATAATTTCCAATCCTAAATTATTGCTTAGTAGAGATTCATAAACAAATTTTCCGTTATTCTTGATTCTAGTTGCGCTATCCCCTAAAATCCATAAATCATCTGAATCATTGCCAAATAACTCTTCTACACGTTCACATTGTTTACCAGTAACGGGAGCGAAAACAACACCTTTTTCTTTCATAATCTTTTTTACATCCTTGTACAGTTCCCTGTTAAAATCACCACTATTATTCAAGAACGTTCCATCCATGTCAGTTAACACTAATTTAATCACTAGATGCCCTCCTCCAATGCTAAATAATTTCATCATATATTAACGATTACATAAAGCTTAAAAGTCTAATCCAGAACATAGACTTGCCTTCTCTTCTAATGTCATTTGTGAAATAATTTTCTTAATATCTCTTTTCATGATAGATAGCCCTCCTAAAAAATAATTAAGTGAACGCTTTCTTAACGCTATTATAGTTATTATTTTTTTGCTGTTATGGTATATTCTTTAGAATACTTGTAAAAATTTCAGTTAACTATATATATAGTTACTATACAAAACAAAAATGACCTACTCTCGCATTGGCTGATTTTTAAAGAATTGAGGTAAAAATAATGAATTGCTCCAAACTAGAAGATTTATATTATATTTGTAAGCTAGTCTTTGACATACATAAAACACCTATCTTTTTCATTGATAACAAAGGGAATTTGGCATTTGAAATCTCGCCCGATTTTCAGTATAACCCGTTGTATTCTTCAAAAGAGGCGTTATTTAATCAACTATTTAGGGGAAATCCACCCTATACTTTTCCGGTACTTGAAGAGACTGCCTTTCTCGAAAATTTTTTCTCAATTAACTTACGTTTAAACGATCAACTGAGTGGGAATATCATCGTTGGACCAGTCCTTTATTCCAGGTTATCAGAAACTTCAATTAAAGGAATCGTTAATGATCTTCAACTAAAAATAGACAAAGAAGAAATGATTCGATATTATCAATCTCTCCCCGTCTTAAGCAATTTGCAATTTTTAAATATAAGCATGATTCTTTATTACATGCTGTATCAACAAAAATTAGAGATTGCTGATATTTTGCAAAAAAATATACTGTTAAAAAAGGATGATTTTGAGATTGAACAGCCCGATATACATATATCGGAGCAACGTCAAAGTACATTAACTCATATCGATCCACTAGTTGAAAGGAAAATATTTGAGTGTATTAAGGAAGGAAAAAAGGATGATTTAATTAAAAATTTAAGAAAATCACCTGAATCAGGCGATCTTGGGGTGTTGTCAAAAACAAGCCACCTGCGAAGCCAGAAAAATTCTGCCATCGCAGCAATTACACTTGCGACAAGGTCGGCTATAGATGGTGGACTATTCCCTGAAATCGCATATACCCTCAGTGATTTATTAATTCAAAAACTCGAAGAAATAAAAAAAAGTGAAGCCATTTCCCCATTTTTAGAGAATGCTCTACTTGAGTTCTCAGAACGAGTTAAAAACGGGAAAATGCAAAAACATTTAAAGCCTATAAACATATGTCAAAATTATATATTTACTCATCTTTACGAAGATATTACACTATCCCATCTAGCAGAAATAGTCGCATTAAATCCTAGTTATCTATCTTCCCTTTTCAAGAAAGAGGTTGGAATTTCATTAGGCGAATATATTCAGCGTGCTAAGATAGATGAGTCAAAAAGCTTAATGACCTATACAAAACATTCTATATCAGAAATCTCCACACTATTAAATTTCCATGACCAAAGTCATTTTACAAAGGTCTTTAAAAAACATACTGGTATTTCACCTAAACAATTTAAAAATGGATACAGTTATTAGTTTAGAAAATTTTATCATACTTCGAATAATTGTTGTCCTTCGTTCTACCAATAGATTTATTTTGTTGCTTTACATTATTAATACATATCCTTTATAAAGCGAAAAAACATTAATTTTTAGTACATAAATTGAAATAGATTGATCCCAAACATAATTTACATTCTTCATAACTTCTGATCATAATCCAAATTTGGAAGAATAGGGGCTTTTTTATATACAAATAATAAAGTGAAACTTTAATCAGTGGGAGTTTTGTCCATCCCCCACTGATTATTAGCCCTCACCAATCGGGCAGTTATCTCCCACCTAACTCGCTCGCATTCGCCGAATTTTGAGGTGGGAGTCTTACTGCCCACAAATAGCGGGATAAAGCTCAAGGAGTTGTTGACATGCATTTCATATTAAATATGTTAGGGATTTTCATTGTAATATTATTCATTTTCCTATGTTCGCCTAATAAAAGAAAAATAAAATGGAGACCAATCATTATTCTAATAATATTGGAGCTTTTTATTACATGGTTTATGTTAGGCACCAAATTGGGCAGTATCATAATTAATAAAATTGCGTCATTTTTCAGTTGGCTACTATCATGTGCGAATGAAGGTATTCGATTTGCATTTCCTTCAGCTATGGAAAATCAAACAGTTGATTTCTTCTTTAGCGCATTACTACCTATCATTTTTGTTATCACTTTTTTCGATATTCTTTCTTATTTTGGAATCTTAACTTGGATTATTGATAAAGTAGGTGCAATCATTTCAAAGATTTCTCGTTTACCAAAGTTAGAAAGCTTCTTTTCCATCCAAATGATGTTTTTAGGAAATACGGAAGCACTTGCAGTTGTTCGTGATCAATTATCTGTGTTAAAAGAAAATCGTTTGTTGACTTTTGGAATTATGAGTATGAGTAGCGTCAGCGGATCCATTCTTGGTGCTTATCTATCAATGGTTCCAGCGACATATATTTTCAGCGCTATTCCTTTAAACTGTATTAACGCATTAATCTTGGCTAATGTTTTAAATCCTGTAGAAGTCACTAAAGAAGAAGATGTTATTTATTCACCTTCAAAAAATGAAAAAAAAGATTTCTTTTCTACTATTTCAAACAGTATGTTAGTCGGGATGAACATGGTTATCGTTATTTTAGCGATGGTAATTGGGTATGTAGCATTAACAGCATGTTTAAATGGTATTTTAAGCTTTTTTGTAGCCGGTTTAACAATTCAAAAAATCTTCTCGATTATCTTTAGTCCCTTCGCTTTTTTACTTGGTTTATCAGGCAGTGATGCTATGTATGTAGCTGAATTAATGGGGATCAAAATAACAACGAATGAATTTGTTGCAATGATGGATTTAAAATCAAACTTAAAGTCTTTACAACCACATACGATTGCGGTTGCAACAACATTTCTAGCCTCTTTTGCAAACTTTAGTACAGTTGGTATGATTTATGGAACTTACAATTCATTATTTGGCGGGGAAAAATCATCAATAATCGGTAAAAATGTTTGGAAGCTTCTTATTAGCGGAATGGCTGTTTCCTTATTAAGTGCTATGCTCGTGGGGCTTTTTGTGTGGTAAATGAATATTGATTTCGTTTTAATTACAAAAGACACCCGAATTAAATTGGGTGTCTTCATTAAATTATTTTGATTGTTCCTTTATAATTCTTATCTCCGAATCTGTCCATTTCCACGAATCACATATTTTGTGGAAGTCAATGCAGGTAGCCCCATTGGTCCCCTTACATGTAGCTTTTGTGTACTGATGCCAATTTCTGCACCGAATCCGAATTCAAATCCATCAGTAAAACGCGTTGATGCATTATGATAAAGCGTCGCGGCATCAACAGATGTGAAAAATTTGCTGACGTTTTCCTCGTTCTCTGTAATAATCGCTTCGGAATGCATGGATCCATACGTATTTATATGATGAATTGCTTCTTCTGGAGTGGAAACCACTTTAACTGCCAGTGTGAGAGATAAAAACTCTGTTTCCCAGTCTTCTTCTGAAGCTGATGCAATAGAAGAATCAATTGCCAATGCTTTATTATCACCACGTAGTTCCACGCCTCTTTCCTTCAAGGAAGAAAACAGCTCGCTACCAAATCGCTGCGCCCAATTCTCATGAAGTATAATCGTTTCAATTGCATTACATACAGATGGACGCTGCGTTTTTGCGTTTATAATAATATCAAATGCCATTTGTTTATCCGCTGTTTCATCAATGAAAATATGACAATTTCCCGCACCTGTTTCAAGTACTGGAACAGATGCTTCTCTCACTACAGTATCTATTAACTGCTTGCCGCCTCTTGGGATAAGAACATCCAAGTACTCATTCAATGTAAACAACTGCTTTGCACTATCTCGTGATGTATCTTCTATAAGCTGTACGCTTTCTGGAGGCAAACTTGTTTGTTTGAGCGCTCGGTGAATAACAGCAACGATAGCTTTGTTAGAATAGACAGCAGAAGAACTACCACGCAATATTACTGCGTTTCCTGTTTTTAAGCAAATTGTAGCAGCATCCACTGTCACATTCGGCCTTGCCTCATAAATCATTCCGACAACACCAAGTGGTACGCGCATCTCCTGAATAGATAATCCATTTGGTCTTTCCCATGCACTTACACATTCTCCAACAGGATCACGTAAATCAATTAGTTGCTTAATACCTTCAGTCATATCAATGATACGCTGTTCATTCAGCATAAGACGATCAAGAAGAGAATCAGAAAATCCTTTTGCCTTACCTTCTTCGATATCCTGTTTGTTTTCCTCTAAAATATAAGCTGTTTCTACTATCAGCTGATCAGCAATCGCAGCAAGTGCTTCGTTTTTTTGATTTGTAGATTTAAGCACAAGTTCTCTAGCGATTTTTTTCGCTTTTTGTCCCTTTGCTAACACTTCATTCATTTTTATTTCCTCCTTTTTAAGGTTAATCAGTATAAAATTTGAGAGCCGTTTAACTCTAGTAATGCACTATCATCTAAATCTTTCCTGCTTATTAGAATTAGAGCGCTCTCTATTCTTAAAATGAAACCCAATTATCCCTATGGATGACTTCATAACTATGCCTTTCGCCTCTTGCTTGAATATCATGGCTCTGCATACCTTTTAGATCCCTCAGTTCCTCTGCACTATATCTGCATTGTCCTTTTCCTATTACGTGCCCTTGTTGCGTAATTACTTCCACTACTTCGCCCGCTTGGAAAAATCCTGACACATTAGTAACACCAGCAGGAAGAAGACTCTTTCCATGCTGAATGATAGCAGTAGCCGCCCCGGCATCTATTTCAATTTGTCCGCTAACAAGCGAATGCAAGGCGATCCATTGCTTGTTCATCTTAATAACTTTTTGAGGAGCATTACCAATATACGTTCCATCACCTTTGCCCTTCATAACATCTAAAAACTTCTCCTGTCCACATCCCGTTCCAATAAATACACTCACTCCAAGAGATAGTGCCGTCTTTGCAGCATCGATTTTTGATTTCATACCGCCAGTCCCAAGTTTTGAGCCAGCATCTCCAGCAAGAGAAGCAATTTCTTCCGTAACTTCAGGGAGGAAATAATATTTTTTCGCATCCGCATTTTTCTGAGGATTTTGGTCATATAAACCGTTCACATCGGTAAAAATCATAAGCATATCTGCCGAAACAAGTCCGCTTACTAAAGCTGACAGCATATCATTATCACCGAACGTCAGCTCTTCTAAAGAAATGGAATCATTTTCATTGATTATAGGAAGAGCGGAACGGTTTAATAGCTCTCCTAAAGTAGCGTAAGCGTTACTGTATTGTTCTTTTCTAGAAAAATCACTTCTCGTTAGTAAAAGTTGTGCAGTAACGATACCATATTTACGGAATTCCTCCGTGTACGCCTGCATTAATAAACTTTGCCCGACAGCGGCAGCAGCCTGTTTCCCTTTAATTGTCACAGGTCTACTAGGATACCCTAGAGCAGAAAAACCTGCAGCGACTGCCCCAGATGTAATTAGCAAAATTTCATGCCCTTCCTCTTTCAATCGTGCCAATGCGGCAACGTGATCTGAAAGTTGTTCTTTACAGATGCCTCCATGACTTGCTGCCAAGGAACTGCTCCCAATCTTTACAACAATTCGTTGTTTTTTCACTTTTGTATCCCCCAAGTCTAAAATCAAAGTTTTTTATAAATTACACTTTTATTTATACAGTTTGCAGCTCTGTCTATCCTCTTCAGTGCTGCACCTATAGTATTAAAGAGCAAAATAAAAATGACCGCTTCGCCCTTAATAAAATAAAAAGGACGAAACGGTCATTGTTCCGCGGTACCACCTTAATTGATATACATAGATATCCACTTGGCGCCTATAACGCAGGCGTACGCCTAAACTTTCATTTAAGACTCGGGGATAGGTTCGATACTTTCTATACGAGGAATCTTTCAGCCGGTGAATTCCACTCTCTTTCGCAAGAAGACATATGTACTAGTTCCCTTCAACGATTTTCAATTTAATTTTTTATATTATGCTATATAGTTCGTTTTTGTGTCAAGAGGTATTTTGCAAAATGAATATGATGACAAGTTTCTTGTATGAGATTATGGACATACTGGATGATAGTGAAAATTGATATAACTATACTCATATTCATAAACATAAAATCTTTAAAAAAATCTCTCCTGTCATTCATGCGATTAATAACATATATTGTTCTCCATACCAAGGTATATAACATAAAATCTTTAAATATAATGCGTGTACTTACATAATGTCGAATATAATTTATTTTTATATTTTGTATTGCAAAAAGGAACACACTCTCTTAAAATGTTTCTTTATATTGCATGGAGATATCATTATTATTTTAGAATAACAATATCAGACCAATATAATTTATGATAAAAGGAGCCAGATTGAGTTATTATGGACAAACAAATTGGATTCATCGGATGCGGAAATATGGGAATGGCTATGATTGGCGGGATGATAAACAAAAATATAGTGTCTTCAAATAAAATCATTTGTTCAGATTTAAACACTACTAATTTAAAACATGCTAGTGAAAAATATGGACTAACTACAACAACTGACAACAATGAAGTAGCTAAAAATGCTGATATTTTAATTTTATCAATTAAACCAGACCTATACGCATCAATAATTAATGAAATAAAAGAAGTGATCAAAAACGATGTTATCGTCGTAACGATCGCTGCAGGGAAAAGCATTAAAAGTACTGAGGATGCCTTTCATAAAAAGTTAAGGGTTGTAAGAGTAATGCCTAATACACCTGCTCTTGTTGGAGAAGGAATGTCTGCGTTATGTCCTAATGAAATGGTGACAGAAAAAGATTTAGAAGATGTACTAAACATTTTTAATAGTTTTGGTCAAACAGAGATCGTAAGCGAAAAATTAATGGATGTTGTAACTTCTGTAAGTGGTTCTTCACCAGCATACGTATATATGATTATAGAAGCGATGGCAGATGCTGCTGTACTAGATGGTATGCCAAGAAATCAAGCATATAAATTCGCAGCTCAAGCTGTGTTAGGCTCTGCAAAAATGGTACTAGAAACAGGAATGCATCCAGGTGCATTGAAAGATATGGTTTGTTCCCCAGGCGGAACAACAATAGAAGCTGTAGCAACATTAGAGGAAAAAGGCTTACGAACAGCCATCATTTCAGCTATGCAGCGTTGTACGCAAAAGTCTGTTGAACTATCTAGGCAAACTAAAAAGTAATAAATAAATGTAATGAAACCCACTTTAAATACATTCACATATCTTTAAACAGTTTTAGACTATATGCACATTTCATTTACATACTCCTCCTTTTTCACCAATAACTGAACGGACAAATTCAAGGATAATTGAGTTTGTCCGTTTTGTATTTTGTTATTCTAAAATAATTTCACTGTTCTTATTATCATTTATTTCATAGCGTAATATCCTTTTATTATTAAGGTAACATCATTTTCATATGTATTTGCTGCAGATTGTATTAAGTTTTAAATCATACGTTTCTTGTAAGACATGATGCACACCAGATGAAATATACTCAGAGACTAAGTATAATATCTATTGAAAAAAGTAATATCAATCGCCTCAAATTGTTAACATAATATTTTTATCGTCCTCTTATATTAATACCTACTATTTCCTAATCCTCCGCAATTACAATTTAAATCATTTAAGTTTTGCATCTACTAGTCAAACAAAGACTCCCCTTAAATCGAAAATGTTTAAGGGGAGTCAGTCATATATGATGAAGTTATAGTTCTGATTTTACTGGAATAGAAACATTGTTTTTCACTAAATTTTTGACGTCTTTAAAGCTAACAAAATTGTTGTTTTGCTCATCCCAAAGACGGAAACGGATTGACCGCAAACTTGTAGCAAGAGTAATCGTTGGTACATTTTTTAAAGGAATCGTATTATTGTGTGCCTCTTCTAGTTTATAGTTAGGTACTCTTGGACTTAAATGGTGAACATGATGAAATCCAATATTACCAGTAAGGAATTGTAAAATTTTGGGTAGTTTATAGAAAGAACTTCCTTCCACTGCCGCTTTCACATATTCCCACTCTTTATCTTCTTCAAAATAAGAGTCTTCGAACGTGTGCTGTACGTAAAACAGCCAAATACCTACTGAACCTGCTATTAAGAATATAGTACCATGCACTAAAAGAAACGATTGCCATCCGAGTGACCAGCATAGTAACCCTACTAAAGCAACGATTAGAACATTCGTCAAATAGGTGTTCATGCGTTCCTTCTTTCTGGCACCTTTTCTGTTAAATCTATTTTTAAGTAGGAAAACATAAATCGGACCTAACCCAAACATAACCAATGGATTGCGATATAAACGATATGCTAAACGGAGTCTAAATGGCGCTGCTAAATATTCATTCACTGTAAGCGTCCAAATATCTCCTGTACCTCGCTTATCCAAATTACCACTTGTAGCGTGATGAACGGAATGTTCATGCCCCCATTGATCAAATGGGAATAAAGTTAAAACACCCATACATGTCCCTACTATTCTATTTACACGACGACTTTTAAAAAAAGAATGATGGGTACAATCATGAAAAATAATGAAAATCCGTGTCATAAATCCAGCGGCTAATACAGCTGGAACTAATGCTAACCAATAAGAAACGGACAAACTTTTATAAGCAAGGTACCATAAGATAATAAATGGCACTACCGTATTGATGATTTGCCAAACACTTTTTTTTGCCGTTGATTTTTCAAAAGGAGCAACTTGTTTTTTTAAATTTTTAGTATTTTGTAAGGTCATTTTTTCTAATTCCTTTCCTTTATGTTGCTAATTCGTATTATAACACATTATTAGTAGTAGGTGTTATACGCAGGTATAATAAATATTTTATACTATGAAAATCTCTTTTTTCTTACTCATTCCTTACAAATTGCTTACGTCCAGAATAGCTTCTATTAATGCTAGCCTCATTATCTTTTTACGAAGATTCTTCATTGTTGTCCCTCCATAAGCTGTTTTCAACATCCTCAATGTAACATTCGTATGTAAACAAGGATTTTATTTTACATAACATTTACGCAAGCTTATATTTATTCTTTTTTGTTATTAATTCCCCATTGTCACGAAACTAACAATAACCAGTTTTCTAAAACGATAAAAAACGAATAACATACACAATGAACGTAATGTTCACTTGTTGCAACTGATTTTACCGGAACTGGATCTATTTTATGAAACAAATCAAATTACATTTAAAATAAAAAACTAGTCTATTTTGAAAACTTCCCTCACTTTTATTTAACTGTTATTCTATATAAAATATAAAAATTTAATGTCCGTTTATTTAATTTCAAACCTATGATATATTCAAAATATTAATCATCACAAAGTTAATAAAATGAAAACAAGGGCAATTTATGAAAAAACATATATTATATTCATACTAAAATCACATAGTTTTTAGTATAGAAAGGAGATTCAAAATTTGAATAAGAATTTAACCAAAATTACATTAATAAGCGGTATCGCTCTTATACTTTATCATTTTTTCAAATGGTATTTAGTTGAATTCCTTACTCCATTTGTTATGCCATTTCTTTCAATAATAGTTCATGGATTGTTTTTCTTAATATTAATTTTCACAATCATACATCTCATCAAATACAAAAATTGGAAACCGTTAATTATTCAACTAATCATAGTAATTACTTGGATATGTATACCATTTAATGCGATTTATATAAATTTAGATTTTATTATCTATAAAGAAGACCGTGAAAAAGTTATAGCACTTATAGAACATAAAGAGTTAACTCCTAATGTTCATTATGATAGTAGACAAATTCATTTACCTAAACAGTTTGCATCCACTTCCAAAAACGGTGGGGATGTAATTATTCAACAAAATAAAAATGGTATTTCTGTTTTCTTTTTTACTTATCGTGGTATATTAGATAATTTTTCAGGATTTATTTACACACCAAATGATACTAGACCAAACAAATACGACTTTAATAATGAATATAAAGAAATCACAAAAATAGAAAAACACTGGTATTATGTCACATCATATTAAAGAACATAAAACTTTTCTTTTAATTATATTAAAAACATACCGTATTATAGAAAGGGAATGCTTGTATACTATATACTGATCTATACTGCATTCCCTAATTAGGCCCGACACGAATTCTTGTCGTATTAGCTCATTCAAGGTGATGCAAATTTTTTACAAGTGATACATCTTTTTTATCATATACGTCGCTTTAACACAACTCAATATAGAGGTTGCTTTTTAAATGACTCGAATCTTAACATAGGAGTAGCATCACACATCCATCAACTTAAGAATTTTCTCGTTTTGGATTATTTGTTTTTCTCAGCTTGATTGTGACAGGGCACTGCCAACAAAAAGGCTAAGCGATCTTTTATATAAAAAAACCGATTTCCTGTAATCTAAAGGATAATCGGCCGTGTTACTATGCATTTATTTGTAGTAGTTGAAGAAATTCTAAAGGTATAATCATATTAATTATTATCTATAAAGTGAAACTTTAATCAGAGGGGGGTTCCATCCCCCTCTGATTATTAGTTGAACCAATCGGGCTTTTACGGGCAGTTATCTCCCACCTGACTTCCTCGTATTCACCGAATTTTGAGGTGGGAGTTTACTGCCTGTTAATGCGGGATAAAATAATTCGCTTCTCAGTTTTAGAGTCGAAATAATGAACTTTATCCATATTCAAAACTAGATCTATATTAGATTGACTTTGCACATCTAAAGATGTGTCCACACGTGCAACAAAAGATTGTCCATTAATGTTAGAATATAGATATGTTTCTGCTCCCATTAATTCTGCTACATCAATAGATACCGTTACTTTTGCGTTATATAGTAAAGCCTCGATTGCTTTTCCATAATAAAAGTCTTCCGGACGTATTCCTATTATGATTTCTTTATTCGCATAGCCCTTATTTCGCAAGCCTTTCATCTTCTCTTCCGGCACTTCAATTTTCCACTTATCAATCATAACTGCATTTTCTTTTAATACTCCTTTGAAAAAATTCATTCCAGGAGAACCAATGAATCCTCCAACAAATACATTCTCTGGATTATCATACACTTCTTTCGGTGTACCGACTTGTTGTACAATACCATCTTTTAGCACAACTAAGCGCGTTGCCATCGTCATAGCTTCTATTTGATCGTGTGTAACATACACAGTTGTTGTTTGCAGCTGTTGATGTAATTTTGTAATCTCAGCACGCATTTGAACACGCAACTTCGCATCTAAGTTTGATAAAGGCTCGTCCATTAAAAATACTTTTGCATTTCGAACAATCGCTCGGCCTAGGGCAACACGCTGGCGCTGCCCACCTGAAAGTGCTTTTGGCTTCCGGCTTAAATACTGCTCAAGCCCAAGAATTTTTGCTGCATGTTGCACACGTTGGTCAATTTCTTCTTTACTATATTTTCGTAGTTTTAATCCAAACGCCATGTTTTCATAAACACTCATATGCGGATAAAGCGCATAATTTTGAAATACCATTGCAATATTTCTATCTTTCGGTGTAACATCATTTACACGCTTTCCATCAATATAAAAGTCGCCCTCTGAAATCTCCTCAAGTCCTGCAATCATACGTAACGTTGTAGATTTCCCACACCCTGAAGGGCCAACCAAAACGATAAATTCTCCATCATTTACTTCTAGGTTAAAATCTTTTACGATTGTCACATCATGATCATATTTTTTGTAAATGTTTTTGAATGATAGTTGAGCCATAATATCCTCCTAGAATTCGAGCTATATTTATAGATATTGTTAAAAATTATGATGACATGAATTATAAAACCTTCGAAATATCCTTCATACTGTCTAAAATATAATCCGCTTTCCCTTCTAAATCTTCCTTCCTGCTCGCACCCGATAAGACGCCCACTACTTTAATATTACTATTTCTTGCAAATGTAACGTCTGTTAATGTATCACCTACCATAAGCACATCTTCTTCAGTAAGTGAAAATTTTTCTTTAAACATATGATAAAAATCACTTTCAGGCTTTGTTCTATTCACACCATCATCTGCACCTAAAAAATCTACGTAATCATATAACTCAGTCATTTTCAGAGAATGAATAGCTGCATCAACATCATCTGCCGTAACAACCCCAATAATATATTCATTGTCTTTTAAATATCGTAACGTTTCCTTTGCACCTTCCACTTCTGTAAATACAAGATCATCTGCTGTAGAGTACTTTTTGAATAGAAGACATACATTATGAATAAAATTATCTTTATCTACATGTTGATTTTCTAACAACGAATACCATGCAGCCGCAATAAAGTAATTTGTACGACAAGCTAGTAAACTCGTACTCTCAAAATCGTTATCATTCATACCAATAATCGTTAAGTAGTCATCTCGTTTACTTTCTTCATTTGGATACGTTTGAAATATATCATCTAACACACGATGCACAATTTTGTACCAAACTGAATCTAACTGTATTAATGTTCCATCTTTATCAAAAATAATCGCTTTATTCACCTTTTATTCCCCCTATAACTTCATTCCATGTTTTCATATTTTTATACTGAACTTTATTATGAATAGGATTAATAAACGCTACTAATTCGTCCTCTTCCCATCCCTCAACTCTAGCGTACGCCCCTTCATTTAAAGAGAATGCAAAGGTTACATCGCTGCCGTTTTCTTTTTCAATCGTTCGTCCATTTATAAGTAGTCTCCACTCACACGGTTTATCTGTTTGAACGTTATAAATAATATTTCCTTTTGCCTCGTCACCGACATCAATCGTTTTACCCTCGTTTTGAATATCTATCGCTAGTTTTCTAAATCGAGAGAAATAAATTCTTCCTTTTTGGATTGCACCGTTCAAATTCTTAATAGATAAACCGTTACATAATACATATGTTCCTGGATCACCGTAAATTGATGGGTTTTTTGATCCCGGGAATGTTTTAGACGGATGTAAATGAGAATCACTTCCTCCTATCCCCCAGATTTTAAGACCATTTGACCACATTTGATCGAAACAACGCAAAGCTTCTAAAGTAGATGATTTACTTTTTTTATAAGTTGGATCACACATAATTTCCATCGTATGAACATTTTCTAAGTTAATATTAACTTGGTTCGCCCAAGGCTTCATAAATGGATGATTCACACTCAATAAATAGCCTTTTTCTTTCATGAGTGAAAATAGTGCATTCATTTTTTCAGCGCTAAATGATTCATCTACATACTCTGTAAAATCAATGAATTCGCTTATACCAAATATGTTGTAATGACCGAAAGGAGTTGTAAGTTCCATAGATGGTATAATTAATGTGTTTCCTTTTTCATAAGATGGCATAACGATATTATGCTCCGTCGCATATAAAAAATCTAATTCTTGTTTTTCACATACTTTCATTCCAAGTTCATCATCTATCTCGCCATCTGTTAAATCTGTATGTTCATGAAAATCTCCTTTGTACCAGCGATGTTCTTCATTTACTATCTTATTAAAACGGTCATCATCGATAAAAACATTTCCCTTACAAAAATGCTCTCTATTATACTTTCGTTTCAACTGATCATTCACTTCTATATTTACTGTATAGTCAACTTTTTCCCCAGTAAACTTTACTACTTTCTTTGCACAATGAGGGATATACACGACTTCTAATTCCCAATTACCTGACTGTATTTCTCCTCCAATACAACCAGCGGAACAAAACTTTGAATCTTTCGAAACGACTAATTTTTCATTTATAATTGGCGTTTGATATTGTATACGTACATAACCGTTAGGATCTCTCAAGATTAATAAAAGCGGAATTTTTCGGCTATCCCCTTGATCAATTGTTAATGTAAAGTTTGTAATATCAGTTTCATCCATTTGGAAACAATGTTTATTTTTTACGAATGGAGAAAGTGTTATCGTACTTGTTATTTCGATCATAGTTCTCACACCTTTTTAAGTTTTAATGAAGGTATTTTAGAGGCACTTCCTTCGTTCAAAAGCACCTCCCGTTCGTACTGCAAACAGGTTTATTTCTTCTTTTTCAGCACTTTATCTAATTCTTCTTGCGCAACTTTAGCTGCTTCATCTAATGCTTTCTTTGCTGGAACTCCTTCAATCTCTACTTTATCTTTAGCTACATTTAAAGCGTCATTAATTTTCCCGCCCGTTGGATCTACAAATGGTCCCACTCCATTATTGTTTGCTTGTTCTAACGGAACTAATGCTTGTGGTTGTTTTTTAACAAATTCAGCATATGGACCGTACTCTGTTACATTGTTACGAACAGGGATATAGCCTGTTGCCATGGACCATTCAGCCGTTTTCTCAGTACTTGTCGCAAATTTCATAAAGTCATATGCACCTTTTGCTACTTCTGGGTCAATATTTCTCGTTAATGTGAATAAGTATGTTTCTAATTTTGGCGCTGGTTTATTATTCCCCCAAGCTGGTTGAGGTAATGCTTCAAAAGTGTTAAGACGTTCTTCTTCCGTCATTCCTTTACCTAATGATTTAAAAACAAATGCTTGGTCACCAGATGATCCTGTGAACCCTAATGTTCTACCTTCGACTAAATCAATTACTGTTTTATCCCAATATTCCCATCCAGTACCACCTGAATGTATTTTCATAATTTTATCTTCATGAAGCCATGTACGGAATTTCTCCCATACCGTAACCCAAGTATCATCGTTAATTAATACTTTTTTACCATCTTCACTTAATACATTGCCACCAGCACTACGGACTGCATCAATTAAGTTTGACGTCCCCCACATTGGCATCCAGCCTGCATATGAAACATTTCCGTTTTCACCACGTTTTGCGACTGTTTTTGCTACCTTTTCTACACCTTCCCACGTCTTTAAATCATCTTTTGTAAAGCCATTTTCCGCTAATGCTTTTTTATTATAATAAAAGATTTGTGTTGTACCGTAAAACGGAATTCCATATAACTTCCCGTCAATTGTTGCTTGCTCCATAAAACCTTTTCCATAATCTTCTTTTTTAAAATCCGTATCATTTTTAACAGATTCATCTAAAGGTACGATTAACTGTTTTTTAACATATTCTTGAATGACGTCTGAACCTAGTAATGCGATTGCTTCTTGGTTATTCGCTGCAAATCCACTTTGTAGCTTTTGATAAGACTCATCGTAGTTACCTGCTTTCGTCGTTTTCACTACATATTTGTCCTGACTTTTATTGTATTCTTCCACGATCTTGTCTACACCATCTGCAAGCGAACCACCTACTCCATTAATGAATGGAACAACAACCTTCTCGCCTTCTTTACTTGCTTTAACCGTACTTCCTTTACCGCCTGAACAACCCGCAAGTGCACTAACAAACAATGTTAAAACTGTTAGAAGCATGAATATTTTTTTCATCCCACATATCCCCTTTACTATTTAATTACCCCTTTATTCCTGAATCAGTAACACCAGATAGGAACCATTTTTGTAGAATTAAAAATACGATTAAGAGCGGCACTGTTGCGATTGTACTTGCAACCATAATGTGTGACCAATCTCGTCCTAAAGAACTATTAATGAAATAATCAGCAATTCCATTCGTAATTAACTTTTGTGTATTATCTTTCAAAATAAGAGCTGGCCAGATGTAATTATTATAGTTACCAATAAATGTGACCAATCCTAATGTTACAAATGATGATCGTGTCATCGGAAAAATGATTTTCCAAAGAATTCGCCAATCACTCGCTCCATCAATTTTGGCTGCTTCTACTATTTCAAAACCAACTTTGTGGAACGTTTGTTTTAAATAGAAAATACCGAATACGCTAACAGCCATAGAAATCATGTATCCAAAATGTGAATCAAGTAGACCAAACTTCCCTAACATTACATATACAGGAACATACGATACAGCTCCAGGAATCATATAGGTTGCCATCACAACACTAAATGTAAGATTTTTACCTTTAAACTTATAAAATGCCAACATATAAGCAAACAGTGCAGATGAAACAAGCACATATATAGTAATGATGAAAGATGTATAAAAACTATTAAATAAATATGTGTTAAATGGTAGTATGTCTAATACTTGCAGATAATTTTCCCAGTGAAATTCTTTAGGCCAAAAACCTCCTTGTAATACTTCACTAGATGTTTTAAACGAGCCAAGTACCATCCATATGAACGGAAAAACAAATAGTATACTTGATAATGCTAAAAAGAGATGCTTTACGATTAATGGACCTTTTTTCATGTTATTCACCTTAATAGTTCACCCACTTATCACCTATTATTTTGTTAATAACAGATAGTAAAATTGTAATGATTAGTATGATAAATGCGATTGCTGTTGCAGATCCCATATCAAATTGTTCAAACCCTTGTTGGAAGAATAAATAAAGTAACGTACGCGTCGAACCACTAGGTCCACCTTGTGTTAAAATTTTTATTTGATCGTAAGCCTGCACTGAAGAAATTGTATTGACAACAACTAAAAAGAAAGTTGTTGATGAAACCATTGGCAATGTTACATATCTAAATTTCTGCCATGAATTTGCTCCGTCAATACTAGCTGCTTCATATAAACTATCTGGAACTTTTTCTAATGCGCCAATATAGAAGATCATCGTCCAACCAACTAATTTCCAAACTGTCACAATAATGACTGCTAACATCGCTGTTTGACTACTCTGAAGCCAATCCAAACCTGGTATCCCGAAAAAGTTTAGAACTTTATTAATAACTCCAAATTGAGGTTCATATAAAAGTGACCACACAATGGATACAGCTATTGTTGGCGTTACCCAAGGTGAAAAAATCATTAATTGGTACAATGCAGAACCTTTGAATTTATTTCGGAAGAATAATGCGAATCCTAAACCTAATGCAATCGTCGGAATGACTGTTCCAATTCCGAAATAAAACGTATTTAGCAATGCTTGCATAAAAGAATCTTGTGTAAATAAATTGAAATAGTTTTCTAAACCAACAAAATTAAAATCATTCGTCATAAAATCCCAATCAGTAAAACTAATACCTAAACTAATGAAATTCGGAATAATCCAAAACAATATTAGAGGTATTCCAACTGGTATTAAAAAGAACACAGCTTTTGATAGTTTTATTTGCATTCTTGCCACCTCCTAATTCATATTGTACGAGTATATTATTAACGCAATGTTGTTAATTTGTTAACTAATTGTAAAAACAACAAATTAACAAAATAAAACAACATATAAACAAAAAAGACTATTTCTTATCTACTAAGAAATAGTCTACTTTAAAATTTTATTTCTATACTATTATCACTTCAATCCCATTACTTTTTAACATATTTTTCCATTCTTCATCAAGCTTAGCATTTGTATATAATGCATCTATGTCACTAAAACTCCCGCTTTTATAAAACTTTGTCAAATTAAACTTTGATTCATCAGCCATCATTACAACTTGTTTTGCATTATTCTTTAACTGCTTAAATATTTGTGCATCTTCAATATACGAACATGTTAGTTCTTTTTCTAAAGAAATTCCGTCACACGAAGCAAATAACTTATTAACAGTGAAATGGTCAAGATAGTTTAACGTCATTTCTCCAGACAATGCTAATGAATTTGTATTCAATATTCCTCCAATGACTATTAACCTGCAATCAAAGGAATCATATTGTTCTTTAAGCTCAATAATTTTATTTACAGCTGGTATCGAGTTTGTTAAAATCGTCAAATTCTTTTTATCGTGTATGTAATCTAAAATTTGCATTGTGGTTGTCCCAATTTCAATTGCGATAATATCATTATCTTCTACGAGTTTACTTGCTTCCATTGCAATTTTTCGTTTTTCTTCAATATTCTCAGCTCGACGTTTATCAAAATGAAATTCTAGTGTTTGATCTTTTTTCTTAATTGCACCACCATGTATTTTCGTAAGTTGCCCTTCCTTGTGCAACATATCTAAATCTCTTCGTATCGTTTCTGTTGTAACATTTAATACCTTCGCTAAATCATTTACCATAACTCGGTTGTACTTTTCTAACTCATCTAGTATGTGTTTTCTTCGTTCAAATTGCGTGTACGATTTCATTTCATTAACACCTCTTCAAATTACGAAAAATATTGATTTTCTAAAAACTCTTATTATAAGAAAGACTTAATCGTTACTTTTAACATAACATCATTTACAGAAAGAAGGAACGATTATCTTTACTATATTTCGTCAAAGGAACAATGATATATACCACCTTGTTATATTCATCATACTTTTTTATTACAGGAAGTCGCCCTTTTTTATAAAGAGCAGTACTTTTTATTTTTATCTGAAATTCAAATTTGCTTAACAATAAAAACACGATTATAATAAATAAAAATTTATTGTTAAACGATAAATTTCATGTTAGATTAAATAGATAATTAATAAATGAGGTGCTTTATATGAAACAAGGATCAACACTCTTTTTAAAGACAGCTATTATTCTGATTGGAATCCCTGTTCTTGCTTTGTGTATATTTTTAGTTCCTAACATAGGGAATTATGCAGCGGAATTGTATCCCGATATTGCATATATAAAATATCTTATTTTAATCAATCTGTATGCAACGGTGCTACCTTTTTATTTTGCTCTGTATCAAGCTTTTAAACTTGTAAGCTTCATTGACAAGGGTAACCCCTTCTCGAAATTATCTGTTAGAGCTTTAAAAAAGATAAAAAACTGCGCAGTAACAATCAGTATTTTATATGTGGTAGGTATGCCACTCTTCTATCTTGTGGCGGAAAGAGATGATGCACCTGGTATTATTATACTTGGCATGCTCATGATCTTTTCTTCAATGGTTATCGCAGTCTTTGCTGCTGTTCTCCAAAGACTTTTAAAAGATGCGATAGATATAAAATCAGAAAATGATTTAACGGTCTGAGGTGAATAACATGGCAATTATCGTGAATATTGATGTAATGCTAGCGAAAAGAAAAATGAGTGTAACTGAACTTTCAGAGAAAGTTGGAATTACTATGGCTAACCTTTCTATATTAAAAAATGGAAAAGCAAAAGCAATTAGAATTTCAACTTTAGATGCTATTTGTAAAGCATTAGAATGCCAACCTGGGGATCTTTTAGAGTATAAACCTGAAATCTCTGATGTAGATCATGAATAAAAAGAGTACCCGCCATTAGGTACTCTTCAACAAATAAGTATGGCGCTCCAAGTTCCACCTCATATGATAACTCGTCCCACGAATTCATCATATGTTTGTCTTATTAGAATGTTCACTGGTTTAATGTGTAATTTCTATATAACAAAGAAAACATACTAAACTAAGAATAGTAGAAGTGAAGAAAAGATCGTGGGTGCTTTTGGATTCTGAATCCGTAAAAAAGCTGATCTTCTTCACTTACCTTATTTGAATCAGTTTTTAGCATGTTGGTCCTCGAGATCGTGTATAAGAAATGGGAATCGATAAGTGTAAGGTGAAGACTTCAACTATACGTCAGGAGAAAGTTTATGAGACACATAATTGCATTTGATATCAATAACAAGCAATTGAATGCGTATGCCGATATTGCTATACGTAGCTTTCAATCAGGTAAAACTTTTTTAAAGATAAAATTAATAAACGTGGAAATAAACATTTACGAAAACTACTTTTCCTGATTATCCAAAACATGATTAACTAACGACGTTACGGGCGAAATCACATTATAGAGTACTACGATAAATTAAAAACGCAACCATATAACAAATGTCATATAGTTGCGTCCATTGCGTGTGTAAATAAGTTACTAAAGCTTCTCTTTCATCTTATTACACACGATATACACTATGATTATCGGTTAAAGGCCTAACATCATAGTTTCATTCATCATATCTCCCCCTAGTAAAAAAACGAATCCATATTAGGGGTATTTAGTATGCGTTATACGTAGATACATGTGCGATATAGATTTTTGCCCAATCCATCAAAAATCTATAAATACAGGTTGACTAATCGTAAGAAAAGCACCTGTTATAGATGTTATTGCATTTAATCTTTCTTCTCTTTTACCACTAAAGAGAATACATTGTCCAAATTAATCATACGGTCTCCAAATCTGAAGAATCTAGCCTCTCTTGCTTGTATAGAGTTCTCTATAGCAGTAACGGTTACTGTCTTTTTATACTCAACTTCAAATTCGTGTTGTTTACCATCGATTGCTTCTAAGCTTATTATAAATTTTTTAATTTTCTCCACCTCCCACTATCTATCTATTCGACAAAAAAACATCATCATCCTTTTATCTAAATAAGCAAAAGCCATCACCGTAAGGTGACAGCTCAAAATGGGATGGGAGAAATATTATCGAAAGGGGGTTTCGAAATAAATCAATTTAAGGTCACTGTTATTCTAGATACGCTCAATCTTCTCCAAACCACCACATCAATAGTATGTCTACACGCGCCCTGTATCGGTGACTGGGAAAAGAGCAAGAATCTTTAATTCAGACTTCCACTGCCTAATCAGGTTTCTTTCTCTTGTCTTCTCTTTTATACTCCATGGAGTTTGCACTCAATTGTGCGAAGAGCAAGTCCCAAAACACTTCGGCTACTTAATGTTATTTTCACCTATCTTTTACAAAACGTTTAAAGGATTTATATCAAGATGCGTATATTTCTTCTGGCACCTTGTTTGAACCAATACAAAAGACTGAGGGGAAGGTTCAGCTGTATTGGCTCAAACAATTCGCTTCATCAGCATACCTGCATAAGATATCATGTATTCTTTTACAATAAGAGTCTTAATCCAAAGAATACCTTTTGAAAAGTGCGCTTTTAGGTTTGAAAGAATAAAAATCTGAATCCCGTATATACTGTGAATACGCCAATCTGTAACAATTGATTTTTCCTCCAAAACGGAGCAGTTAGCTTTTGCTATCTGCTCTTTTGTATTGATTTAATAATAAAATTTTGTTCTTATTTCTTTTTCACACCATATACTTCTAACCTAGACGTTTCGCTCATAGAGTTACCTCCTATCTTAAAGAGCACCGTGAGTAAGTGCTCTTTTTTAGTTTCCCCTTTTCTAAAAAATGAAATTTCCATACCGTTTCTCGAAAAAAAAATTTAAATATCCAAACTTCTAAACATTACGTATAAATAGTATGTTAGTATTAATACGAAGATATTTACCAACTAATTTTTATGTCCTAGTCTTATACCATACTAGGGCATATTTATTTTTAAGAATTTAATACTCTCTTCTTTTAAAATAACGTTTTTTTCAAATGATGACCCTATTTATTTGGACACATTTACCAGTATTTTTACCAAAAAATTCATGATATTGTTAATTAGTCGAGTACGTCATTACTTGACGATTACCCTTAGGAGCCCCGCAGACATACGGGGTTTCTTTTATTTAAATAAGGATTTTGTTTTAAATGTCTTCCCCTTCAACATCCCAGCTACCCACAATCAATTTACCAACTTAAATTGATTCCTTTTATTCTTAAGCTTTGTTTTCTTTCATAAAAAAAAAAGCTTGTCTCTTTACTCCAAGTAAGCTGTTAATAAACGCTTGTCTCAATCTTTTATATATTTTTTTCATATCTTATATCATGTAAATTAATAACTGCCCCTGTAAAGTAGGTGAAATATTTGAGTAGATATAAAAAAGAACCACATATACCTTTTCAATGTTTAATCCCATTACCTGAAAGTGGACCAACTGGAAATACTGGTCTTGAATCGGCATTTAGGGCCATTAAAACTACTGATCAGTCCATATCCGCAAATGCCCTTTCGATAATTACATTTGAAACCATAGAATTTGATTTAAATAACGAATATGATAGGACGTCAACTTTCTCACCACAACAAGATGGTGTATATTTAATTATTGCTGCTGTAACTTTTGAACCAACAGATATATCAGTAAATTATGTAACTCAAGCATTAATATCCGTTAATAATAGTTTTATAGCTGGTAGCGATAATTTTATGGGTGGAAATTCTGGTTTTCTAAATGCTGTAAACCCCTCTACTATCGTCCAATTGCAAGCAGGAGATGTAGTCAGAATCTCTGCTAGTAGCAGTGTAGCTGGTCAATTCCTTGCCGTTTTATCTCATTTTGAAGCGACTAGATTACCATCTCCAGCATCAAATCCTAGTTCTCCAATTACTATTTCATCCTCAAAAATAAATAAACAAACTTTTGATAAAAAACTCTAGATTTATATGTGAACATTATTACCTTAATAAAATATTGTGAGTATAGATACCAAACTAAGATTGGTATCTTCTAAAACACATCTTGTTTCTCACTGAGAACCTCAAAGTAATTCACACATATAATCACATAAGAAAACGCTGTTGTTAATTCATGATTTATATGGCAAATAGAAGATATAAAAGGTTCTTATTAGGTTGAATGAATTTCTGATTCTGCACATACGTTTCCCTTGAAAGAATTAATCCACTATAGTTTTTTGATAAGACATAGAATAAAAGCTCTCTATCAATAACCACTTTAAAAAATTCGGAGTAATGCGACAAAGACTACTCCGCTATTACATTGTTACATATTATGTATTATTAAATTCGCCCTCTCCCTCGGCGATTCCTTTTCCAAATAATAATCCTCAGCCTTCCAATACCTATTTTGAAACTTTGAAAGGTTCCTCTGCGTTTCTACACTTTCACGTAAAAACCTTGTTTGTCTTGAACAATCCAAATACACCATATAATGAAAGAACTCTCTCCATTCTATTCGCTGAAGAAAGGCTCCTTCAACAACAATTACACCTACTAAAGGAATCTGTATTTCTTTCAGTTCACATGAGTTTGTTTCATCATGATAGAAAGGTAATTCTAATTTAATTTCGGTTTGTAACTTTTGAAAAAGGTTTCGCTGCAACCAATCGATATCCCATTGAAGGTTGTAGTACTCATACCACTCTGCAAATCCAGTATGATATCGCTTATTACGCTCGGTAATGTGATCATCAATATGAAAAATATGAAACGGGATTCCACTTTCCTTCATATCTTCTTCCAACTCTTTAACTAATGTTGTTTTACCCGAACGACTTAGGCCATCTATACCTAAAATAAATCGCTCATCTTTATGTTCTTTAATCACTTTCATTATTTCACTTGTGCTCATTACTTTTGCCAATCTTCTTTTAATAATGAATAAACGACCGTGTCATGAGCAACATCATTTTGAATCATATATTTTCGAAGTAATCCTTCTTCTTGAAACCCTGCTTTTTTTAATAAATTACGAGAAGCTTCATTTTCTATATATACGACAGCTGCAATTCTTATTAAGTGCAACGTTTCAAACCCGTAAGCTAGCATTTCCTGCAGTGCTTCTGTTGCGTATCCTTGTCCCCAATATGTATCATCTAGCTCATAACCAATTTCAGCTCGTTTATGATGATTGTTAATTAAATGAAATCCACACGTACCAATTAATTGATCCGTACCTTTCTTCTCTATTCCCCAGCGAAATACACTTCCTTCTTCATTGCGCTTTCTAAATGTTTGAATTGTCGTTTTCGCTTGCTCAATATTTTCAAAAGAATCCATTCCGAAATAACGAATAACGGATTCTTTTGAAAAATAATGGAACATTGTTTCTGCATCTAATAGTGTAAGTTCTCTTAATAGTAATCGTTCTGTTTCTAATTTTGGAAACTCCATCCTCTTTTTCTCCTTTTATTCTAATGAACTACAAATTTCAATATAATTACCGTCTGGATCGGCAATGTAAGCTATTGTTTGTCCCCACGGTTTTACGATTGGCTCAACTAAAACTTTAATACCTTGTCCTCTGAATTGCTCAATCGTTTCTTGTACATTATCAACAACAAATCCTAATTCGAAATGAGAAGACTGTAACTCACCTTCTGTAAGCGGTAGTCCTGTTAATTCTTTCACGTCTTGTCGCGTATTCATCGCTAAAATTGTAGATCCAGTATTAAACTCAATATATGTACCATGCTCTGCTTTTATAGGTAACTGTAAAATATCTTTATAAAATCTTAAGCATTCTTCAAACTTTTCTACATATAAAATAATGTACTTCATTTTTAAATTCATTTTACATCCCCCTTTGTATCTATCCCTAAAATTTCGACAAAAGTCTCAAAAAACCTTGTTCCGCCTAAAAATGAGCACAAAAAAATGAGGCCGATTTCTCGGCCTCCCAGCTTATTGGCATAAAACAGGAGATTTGGTTTGGACATAACCAGTTCTTACATTTATTATATTTTATTTTTTCTGAATTTTAAACACATTAAACACCTATTTATATTGAGAAAGTTTTTTTACTTGCATAAAATCATACCGTTTAAGAAATGCTACAAATGGAGGTGTATACATATGGAACCAATGCTATGTCCAAGCTGTAAAACGAACCGCACTCGCTTTAATATTCTTGAGCAACAAGTAAAACCAGTAAAATTAAATCCGCAAACTGGTCAAGTAGAAGAAGAATACACGAATGAAACGATGAACGCTTTTCATATGGCTTATCAAGGACCTACATACCGCGTCCAATGTGCCGTATGCGGGCTTGTTGAAAATCCAGAACAATTTATTAAACCGGCTCAAAATCAGTCTTTCTCTTAAACATCTTTATTACCCTCTACCAATTTTCTATAGGGGGTTTTTTCTGTTTTACGTAAGCAAGATGCACAATTGCTGTTTAATCAAAGGTTCCTAATTCATCTACATGTCTACTATTCGTACACCGTCATATATATTTCTGTTCTACATAAAAATAGCGGCCCAATAGAATCAAAGAACAGCTAAACCTTGCGACCCAAAATAAGGCACATTGGATGAAGCAACAACCTGCAACCTTACTAGACTACCATCACTTTGAATATTAAATGCTGACACTGTCCCCTGATTTCCATTAAGTGTGTAAAAATACCTTCCATCTTTACTCACTCCAACATCCATCGGAAGACCTGGTGCTGTACCCGGCGGTGTACTAGTAATATGCCTTACTACCGACAGTGCTCCATTCGGGGCGATTTGGTAGGTGGATATGGTGCCACTTAAAGTGTTCGTAGTGTAGGCAAAACGTTCATCCTTCGTTGTTATAACCCAACAAGCAGTTTTATATCCATTTTGTACAGAGCCACTGATTACATGAAGAGTACCGTCATTGCTCAATGAATAAGATGACAACGCATTTGAAACTGCTTCTGTAACTAAGAGAATTCCGGACGATAGAAAGTAAGCACCTAATGGGCCTTTACCGTAAGAATCATTAACAATTGGTCCTGTAACCGTACCATCTTTATTTACATGGAAGACACTGAGATGGTTTGATGTAAGCTCGGAGACAACGATTTTACTACCATCCGGGGTGAAGAGAACTTGTGCGGGCTGAGCATTAAAGGTACTGAGAGCATGAGTGGATCCTGGAATAGGTGTAAGGTTTCCCTTATCATCTATGTGGAATCCAGTAATATTTGATGCAAAATTGTTTGCAGCATTACCTACATTGGAGACATAAAGAAGATTATCATGCACACCAATGCTATTGGGCTGAGCACCTCCTGATGGCTTTACATCCACGAAAACCGGCACCCCGTTATCTGCTATGATAAAACTGCTGATACTATGACTGCCTGCGTTAACTGCAAATAGGAAACGACCATCACGAGACAAAGTGAGAGAACCTTGTGATGCTAGAGGATCTATACCATCGTTTGCCGTTTCTGTAGAAACTTCCTTTATACCAGTACCTCTTCCGTAAGTTCGGTAAGAACCCACAAAAGTGAGCATTCCATTCGTATCCATATGAAAAGCAACAATGTGATTCATTACTTCATTATTAGTCATCATGTATACCATACTCGCACGAGCACGAAAATAATTGTTCATTCTCTGCATTTTATGACTCTCCTCCCTTCATAATTTTATATGGTTTTTTTTCCATTTACATTCGCAAGAAAATATAAATTGGTTTAACAACAAATGCTACTCACCTTGTAATTTCTTTAAGTGAAAACCTTAATAACTTCCATGATGTTATTAACATCAGTTTAAAATTAAAAATGGTACTCAACAATCAGGTCCGATTATTGAACATCATGGCTGGTATTTTTAAAACTACTTTATTGCTACTTAGCAGCTTCATCGTCATTTATGAATTTGTTAGGTATTATTATTTGTACTTCTCTCATAGTTCTACACCTTAAATATATTGTTCTTATTGTGTAAAAAAGAGTGAACAAAATGAATGTAAGAATAAATAAAAGAAGATGATCCCTAGTCCCACCAGAATCATCTTCTTTAAAAATCCGCTCTTTATTATAATATTTCGCTTTTCAATTTCTTAATTTTCCAAGAAAGCCTTATAAAGAGATACATATACATACAACCAACAAACCCCAGCATAACTTTCGCCCAAATTGGCACTCTTGATTCTGTTGAACTTAAAAATACGTTATACATTGAGGGTAATATAGTTATTGAAAAAAATGCAAAAAATTGTAGTAATTCCTTCATTTTTTGTACCTTCGTTTCCTTTTCTGAATAAATATCAGGCAATTCATTTTCCTCTTCTACTTCTTTACAAAAATAATTCCATTTTGCAAAACTCGTTACATGTTTCCACCCACACATTTCATATATATCAATATATTCTTTTTGTTTTTCTTTTGAATCTTTATAATCCAATCTGAAATCCGCTTTATATACTACATCTTTCGGCTTAGTTTTCTTAAACGTATACATTATATTATATTTTTGTAATGCCCAGCCTTGTTGGTGCATATTCCGTAAAAAAGCTTCTTCTTTTTCTAAGCTCCATACCGCGAAAGGTTTGAATATCTTCTTTGTCTCCATCTTCCATTCACTCCCCTAATATACTGTTTCCATTCCTTACAGATCTCTGCAGTCTGTTATACTCTAGCTCTAACACTTCTCTCCCAAACAGTGTTAACTCGTAGCACTTCTTTCTGTCTGTAGAGGCTACTTCAACAATTAACTTTTCTTTCAATAACTTCGTCGTATTTCCGTATAAAGTACCAGGACCGAGCTTTACTTCCCCATTTGTCATCTCTTCTACCATTTGCATAATTCCATAACCATGCATTGGCTTTACAAGTGACAACAATATGTAATATGTCGCCTCAGTTAATGGAATGTATTTTTGCGCTTTCCCATTCATTATAACTACCTCCGATACATCGCCTTATGATATATCGACTCACGATACATCGTATATCGATATTTTATAATTATATTCCAAAATATGCAAGTGTAATATTAAAATTAAATATCCATCTCTTTGAATTGAAAAATCATACCAATTTTCTGAATAATTTGTTAAAATATAGAAATATCAGCTCTTTTATTATGAAAGGAATGTTACATATGATTCAGAAATTAAAAGAAAATATAGGGTCTGTGTTTGTTGGTAAGGAAAATGTTATTGATCTACTACTCGTTTCATTGCTTGCTGAAGGCCATGTACTGCTTGAAGACGTACCTGGTACTGGAAAAACGTTACTTGCGAAAACAATTTCAAAAAGTATTGGTGGTAGTTTTTCTCGTGTTCAATTTACACCCGATGTACTTCCGAGCGATGTGACAGGTATTGAATATTTCAATCCAAAAACGAGTGAATTCGAGTTAAGACTTGGACCAGTTATGACAAATATACTACTTGCAGATGAAATTAACCGTGCGATGCCTAGAACACAGTCTAGTTTATTAGAAGCGATGGAAGAACGACAAGTAACTCTTGAAAAGCAGTCTACTCCTCTTCCGAAACCGTTCTTTGTTATTGCGACGCAAAACCCGATTGAATCACAAGGAACTTTCCCTCTTCCAGATGCACAGCTTGACCGTTTTTTAATGACGATTTCCATTGGTTATCCGGCTCCTGAAGATGAGCTACAAATGATGCGCCGTTTTCGTAACAATGCACCACTAGAAAGCGTCACATCTGTTATTTCTTTAGAAGACATTTTAGAAGCACAGAAACAAGTGAAAGAAGTATTCGTATCAGAGGCGCTAGAACACTACATTATTAAACTTGCTCACGCTACAAGAAATCATGATTACATTGCTAACGGTGTAAGCCCGCGTGCCACATTAGCTTTAGTACGTGCAGTTCAAGCACTAGCCTTTTTACGCGGCAAGGAATATTGCACACCTGAAGATATTCAATTTTTAGTTCCTTCCATTTGGAATCATCGTATCGTCTTGTCAATGGAAGGAGCTTTACGTACAACAAAAAATGAATTAATGCAAAGGATTTTAAAAGAAGTTGACGTACCCGTGGAGATTGAGCAAGCATGAATGGACAGCGCGTTGTAACTGTACCTTTATTTTTTCAAATCCACATTATCCAACTAACTGTACCGGTCGCTTTACTATTTACGTTCTTTTTCCCACAACGATTTCTTATGTTTCTCTTTTTCTTCTACTATTTATTTGCGATTTTCATTTATAAATATGTCGCCTACATAGAGAAAAGATTTCAAGTTATAAATGAAAAACAAACAACTCGGCTTTTCCCTGATGAATCCGGACAGTTTTTTATTCATTTAAAAAATGGGGCAAATATACCACTCGTTAATGGTGTTTGTTATTTTCATTTAAATTCGTCCCTTATACCGCATAAAGATCAAGGGATTGAACAAATATCAAAAACGTTATTTTCTTTCCCATTTTCACAACCTGCTCATTCAGCGCAAAAATGGGATTTAACATTAACCGCAACGAAGCGTGGTGTATTCCAAATTGAACAGTTCGAATGTGTTTTAAAAGACCCTTTTCATTTATTAACTGTACATTTACCTGTTTTCGATAAGTTAAAGACTGAAATTATTGTATACCCTACTCCTAAAAACGTAGCCGGTTTGCAAGAACTTCAGCAACTATTAAACGGTTCTTATCGAACGAATTTCTCTTTTTACAATGATGAAACATCTATTATCGGTGTAAAAAGATATGAACGTGAGTCTTTCCGCTCTATCCATTGGAAAGCATCTGCTAAAATGCAGGAATTACAAGCAAAGCAATATGAACCTGTAAAAAATTATAGTTGGACGATTTGTCTTTCTTTAGCTGCTGATCGTGGGTTTGGTTGGAAAGAGAATGTAGAAGACCTTATTTCTTTTACCACATACATTTGCCAATACGCAACGAAGCATCAAATTCCGTTTGAGTTATTTATTAGTGTTTTAGCAGAAGGTGGCCCTTTGCTTTTACCTTTAAACGAAGGACAAACACATTACGGGAAGGCTTTAGAGGAATTGACACGTATTTCAGATGATAGTACGCTACTTCCGAAACAAGGATTTCTTCACTATGTAACGAGAAAAAGGGAACGCTCGTCTACAATGATATACATTGGTTTGCAGAAGAATGAGCTTCCTCTTCTAACGCAACCTACATTTCTCATTAATAATGAAGGGATGGTGGAATCAGTTGAAAACTTGGCTCTATCACGTTAATGACTTTATTCTGCTGCTCCTCCTTTCGTTATTAACGGAAAGAAATGAAATAGTTGGTATTGCTATATTTTTAGCGACCGGTTATGTAGGAGTACTTCTTATTAATAAATTCATGAAGAAAAAAACAACAGGATTTGTAATACTGTTAGTTGCTCAAATAGTCGGTTGTTCTTTAATCCTACCGTTTTCTCTTTTTGGCACAATTATGTTACCTCTTTTCTTCTTTATCGTACACGCGGTCGGACCTGGATATCCAGTTCAAAAATCGTTAGGCGGCATTGTATGGTTTGTCGTTTCAGCTATATTTTATGCACCATTTCCTCCATTATGGAAATTGTTACTATTAGCTTTGCATATTATGATTACATTTTGGCTAACTGGGGCAAATCGCAAACAACAACTATTACGTTTCACTTCTATCATTACGATTGGTGTAATTAGTATATTACTTATTCAAGTGTTTCCTTTCATACGGCTTATTTTTGCTTTTATCACGGAAGTAATCGCATTAGGGATCGGCTATGCTATAAATCCATTACTAATAGCAGCTGAAATGAAAGATACAGAAGGAGTTTGGGCAAATAAAGGACATCTCTTAAAACCACGGATTGAAGACGGGAAAAAACTTCCTGATTTTGATCCAATACTCATAAATAGCATTACAATATTGGTCTGTACAGCCATCGCTATTTACGTCGTTTGGAAAATAGTAAAAAAACGAAAACATTTAAGTTTACCAAATATGCCTGTCTTTGAATCTACAATCATTACTGATAAAGAAGGAATTAGCCAAAAACGGTTCAAACGAAATAAACCACCAAATAACGAAATTCGAAAAGAAATTTTCAAACTTGAGAGTAAGCTATCCCCTCCTTTAAACCGAGAACGAGGAGAAACTGTTGAGGCTTGGCTAGAAAGAGTAAATCATGAAGAAGAGGTAAATATTCAGAGTCATATTATTATAGATGCTTATAATGCAGTACGTTATTCAAATAGTGAAAACACTGTACTTTTGCATGAATTTAAGGAAGAGGTTCATAAGCTTTATGCTTATCAGAAGAGTTTGAAGAAGAAGAAGAGATAATGATGTATACAAAAAGACTCCTATTAAACTAGGAGTCTTTTTGTAAAAGTCCACGTTGCTTTTCAAAATTTATGCTTTTTTCCCTGCTTCAATTTCTAAAGATTCTTCATGCCACCAAAGTGTTTCTTCAGGGTCTTCTTTAGCGATTAGATGTGCTTCTTTCTTCGATTCTACGGTAGGATAAGATCCTTTTAATGCACGTCCTGATGTTGTAACAAACAGTACACTAAATACAACTAATCCAATTACACTTACACCTGTTAAATAAAATGCTGGTGCGAGCGGGTTACCAGTAGCATGAACTAAGTATGAACATACAAGCGGCGTTGTACCACCGAATATAGATACAGAAATATTAAAGGAGATAGAAAGTGCACGATAACGTACATCGGTGAAAAAGAGTGCTGGTAATAACGAAGGCAATGTTCCTTCATAAACACTAAGGAAGAAACCTAAGACGAAAATACCCGCAAACATGGCTACAATATGTCCGTTACCAATTAATAAAAATGCTGGAATTGAACATAATGCTAAACCAAGTAAACCAATTTGTACTACGCGTTTATTACCTACTTTATCACTTAATTTACCGAAATAAAGTGCCAGTGGAATCATAAGTGCCATCGTAATTGAAATAATTAATAAGCCAGTTGTTTCTTTGACTTTTAGTACTTGTGTTAGATAAGAAGGAATATACGAAAGGATCATATAGTTTGTAATGTTAAAGAAGGCAACAATTACTGTGCTTAATAAGAAGTCTTTTTTGTGATATTTTAATATATCCATAAATGAAAATTGTTCGTTGTCTTCAGATTCCTCTTGTGCTTTTTCCATCTCTTGAAAGATTGGAGATTCATCTAAATGACGTCGTAAATATAAACCGACCAAACCAATTGGTGCAGCAATTAAGAAAGGAATACGCCATCCCCAGCTGAGCATTTGCTCATCTGTTAATAATAACGTCAAAATGGTAACAATTACCGAGGCAGCAATGTAACCTGAGAGTGTCCCAATTTCAAGACCACTACCGAGTATACCACGCTTTTTATCTGGAGAAGATTCTGCGATATAAACCATTGCTCCTGAATATTCGCCGCCTGTAGAGAAGCCTTGAATCATTCGCGCAATTAAAAGTAGTATTGGTGCCCATACACCAATTTGTTCATAGGTTGGTAGTAATGCGATGAATAATGTAGATAGTGCCATTAAAATAATAGTTGTACTTAAAACAATCTTTCGGCCATACTTATCTCCTATTCTACCAAAGAAAATACCTCCAATTGGTCGAACGAGAAAGGCCGCCGCAAATGTACCAAATGTTAGTACAAGTTGCAAACCACTATTATCCACACCTGAGAAGAATAATTGACTTAAAATTACCGCTAAATACGCGTATAATCCAAAGTCGAACCACTCCATTGCATTCCCAATGCCAGTAGCAACAACTGCTTTCCTAGCTTGTTTAGGATTGACAATATTAACGTCTTGAGGTTCAAAATTCAAATCATTATTTTGTTGCATATAGTAAAACAGCCCCTTATTTAATTTAACTTCTTTAAGCACACCTTCTCTTACTAGAATAAATTCAATACGAAGCACTTAAGGAAAAGCAACGTCTCCTTATCTGTTATTATTGTTTCACATAATTAAATATTTGTCCAATGAGATGCTTTCTAGGTTAAGGAAATAAGTATTTAAAAAGCTGAAAAAGACACTATATTAGTGCCTTTTTCAGCTTTTTATTTATTATTTTTTTCAGAGCATGAGAGAGCATTTTCCTCTCCTATTCTCCTTTTGTTTGAATTTAAAACAAGTCACTTTTCAGCTTCAAATCATCACAAATAATTTCATCGTAGTAGAAATAAAATATTTATTTTTAAACACTAGCTGTAGCTGCCAAGCTATGAATACAAGAAATTAACTCATTAACGAATGTATCAATCTCTTCTTTCGTAATAATATATGGCGGAAGTAAACGAATGATATTTCCTTGTGTTACATCAACTAACATTCCTTTATTCATTAGCTCTACCTGTAATTTCTTCACATTTTCATTTGTATCGTTCACGCTAATACCGAACATCATCCCAGCATGACGTACTTCCTTAATATAATATGAATTTTCTTTCTGAATTTCTTGTAGTTTGCCATTTAAATATAATGACGTTTCATAAGCTTCTTGCATTAAACCATCATCAATTAATGTTTTTAATACCGTTAAACCTAAAGCCGTTCCCATTGATGAATGAGCAAACGTTGTTCCGTGATCTCCTGGTGAAAATACATTACATAACTTTTCACCTACAATGATTCCTCCTAGCGGTATCCCGCCTCCTGCTCCTTTACCAATTTGAATAATATCCGGTGTAATATTGAAATTTTGATAAGCAAATAGTTTCCCAGTTCTGCCCATACCACTTTGTACTTCATCAACAATTAGAATTACATTATATTTATCACATAGATATTGAACACCATGTAAATATTCACTTGATAAAGGATAGATCCCCCCACTTCCTAAAACAGGTTCTAGCATAATTGCAATAGGCTTTTCATTTATTATTGTTCCTTCTAATTGCTCTAAATTTTCACGCTCTACTTCATAGACAGGAATTGATGTTTTAGGGAAATTTTGATATACATTTTCCTGCCTTGTAAAATGAAGTGCTCCTAACGTACGCCCGTGGAAACTATTTTTCAGCACAACGACTCCGTCACGTTCTTCATTCGTAATAGATCTATATTTATCAATTAATTTTAAAGTTGTTTCTGTCGCTTCCGTACCAGAATTTGCAAAAAATACTTTTCCATTTTTTAAAGAGTAATCAACTAATTTCTTTGCATACTCAATCGCTACTGGATTTAAAAAATGAAAAGGAAGATGCAATGACTTCGTAACTTGCTCCATTGTCGTTTGCACAATTTTAGGATGATTGTATCCTAATACATTTACTCCTACACCAGAAAATAAATCTAAATACTCTTTTCCATCCACATCATACAGTTTACAACCTTCTCCTCTTTCTATCGCAACCTTCGTACGACAATACGTAGGCATCATATATTCTTTATCTAATTGAGACCAATCCGACATAATAAATTCCTCCTGGCTATTTTTCCGTTTTTCATGTTCATTATCTATAAATTCAT
Source organism: Bacillus cereus group sp. BfR-BA-01316 (assembly GCF_022664195.1). Classification (NCBI taxonomy): domain Bacteria; kingdom Bacillati; phylum Bacillota; class Bacilli; order Caryophanales; family Bacillaceae; genus Bacillus; species Bacillus cereus group sp. BfR-BA-01316. Next base: position 5,852 of record NZ_JAKUGX010000003.1, on the reverse strand, counting down.
TTACAAATTAATTTTTAAGATTGAAATTTTAATAGTGGTTTTCTTCCACCTCTTAAATAAAACGTGTTATTTCTCTTCCCGATATTCATTTTTCCATAATTTCTTCTATTTCAACAGGTCCACTACATGTGCGTTTTTTTCATCTAGCGGTATGTTACCAATTTGAACTTTGTATGTAATACATAATCAAGGCTATAGAATCATATTTAGTAACAATCGACGAAAAAAATTTGGAGGCTAAATCGATGAATGAAAAATATGATAAACAGAGGCAATCTTTATTAGGAGAAGACTTTAATCAAAATCGAGAACGTAATGAACCAGCTAAACTTCACTCTCAAACAGTTGGTTCACGTGGACCTGTTTTAAAGCAAGATAGTGTACTGCACGAGGCGTTACAAGAATTTATTCATGAAAAAATTTTAGAAAGACCTGTTCATGTAAAGGGTTACGGTGCATTCGGTTATTTTCAAACGATATATCCGATGTCAGAACATACTAAACTAAGTTTTTTACAAAATTCTAATGAGAAGGTTCCTGTTATGGTACGATTTTCATTTGCTGTTAGTACGAAAGGAACACCTGATACTTCTAGAAATGTACGTGGTTTTGCTACGAAATTTTATACAAATGATGGCGTTTTCGATCTTTTATGTAATCACATTCCTGTCTTTTCTGTTCGTGATCCGATGCGTTTCCCTGAAACTATTAAAGCACTCTTGCCTTCACCTAAAAATAACTTAATAGACCCTGATAGATTTTGGAGTTTTGTCGCTAGAGCACCCGAATCCATTCATTTTGTTGTCCATTTATACTCTGATGCTGGTACGGCAAAAAGTTTTCGCTACATCCCAGGGCATAGTGTAAATACGTACGTTTGGAGAAATGCTGAAGGTAATCGAAAGTATATAAAGTATCATTGGTATCCATTTGAAGGTGTACAATACATTACTAGTGAGGAAGCAACTAAACTAGCTGCGGAAAACCCTGATTATAGTGGGAAAGATTTATACGATGCAATTGAGGCTGGTAAACCAGTGGAATATGGATTATATGTCCAGCTCATGGATCCGAAAGATGAAGTACATCTTTCTTATGATCCTTTAGATGATACAAAAGTATGGGATGAAAAGGCTTATCCTCTAATACCAGTTGGTAAAATGGTATTAAATAAAAATCCTGAAAATTATATGGAGCAAGTAGAAAAAGTGTCCTTCTCTCCTTCTAATTTACTGGATGGAGCAGAATTGTCTGATGATAAAATGCTACAGGGCCGTACTAATATTTATAGCGATTCTCAAAGACGAAGAATTGGACCAGAATTTCGTAAATTAGCAATTAACCAACAGCAAGATTGGACACCTGCTAATCAAATTACAAGCGGTGACGGAAGATACGTTGAAGGAAAACTTGAAAGAACTTCTATAACTAAGCAAGACGACTTTGGGCAGGCTGGTGAATTTTATGAAAAGTTAACACAAATAGAGAAAGAACACCTTGCTGAAAATTTAGCTAGTGATTTGAAAGTTATATCCAGTGATATTAGAAAAATAGTTATGGGGTATTTTCATAAAGTGTCAGCTGATTTGGTGAAGAGGATTGAGAGTGCGATGCAATAGCTTTAAGAATATAAAAAACGTCATTTTTAATGTTTAAAATGACGTTTTTTTATGGCGAACTTATTTGTGATTTCTATGATAACTTCAAGCTATCATGTGAAGATATTGTGTATGTCGGAATTACCGGTGCAGGTGTATCTCCTCGATTTGCATATTGAATAAATTGGGACCCACCAAAAGCGACTGTTCCAATAAATACAATGCCGATTAAAAACATTTTGACTTTTTTTATCATTTTAATGCCCCTTTTTCCATTGATTTTTTTTGTGACACTGTACTTTGATAAAAATATTCACTAGCTTTTCGATAATTATTTTCCTCATGAAATTTCACTGCAAGTTTTTCAGTATATTCATAAACAGCATCTACTAGATTATTCTGTTCAAAATATTTAATACCTTCTATTACGACCTTCTCTAGTTCAATTGTATTTGATAATTTATTCATTTGTTCAAGAATTAAAAATCTATGAAGATATTCTTTATTATCAATTTCCTTACTTACATTTATTCCACGATTAATAAGCTCTTCTGCACGCAAAGTTTCTCCCAACTTAAAGTATGCTTCAGCCTCTGAAAAAAGTGCACGTACATGATTTGCTATTTTACTGTTTACTTCTGACAAATGACGAATTGCAGATGGTAATAGATTTTGATTTTCATATAACCAACCTATATTGCTTCGAACACGTAGTAATAATTCTTCTTGAGATTCTCTTCGTAAAATATCAATAGCAGCATCAAAACTTTCTTCTGCTAAATTATATTGCCTTAAATCTATACACGATAACCCGTAAACGTTTTTACACAACGCAACAAGTACATTATATTCTTTATGTTTTAAAAATATATCTTTAGCCTCAGTTACTTTCTCAATCGCAAGTAGAGGTTGATAAGTTTGATACAAGTGAGTCGCTTGTCTATACATAAACTCAGCTTTCTCTAATTCATTTAAATCACTCGTTATGAATTCTTCAGCTTGTTCAAAATGTATTTTCGCATCATTATAGTCACTTAATATCGTTCTATGTATTCCCTTAAAGAAGTGATAATAAAATTGAATAGAATTAGATGCAGGTAAATTCATTGAATCGATATGATCAAATGAGCGCTTATTAATTGAAAGCCCCTCTGTAAGCACTTGATATCTAAAATTAAATAATTCCAAATAAAATTTTTGATCCAAATTTAGTTCATTCTCATTAATTCTTTTATTTATTTCTGTTTTTATTTGTGACGCTTCGTTTGTGTTACATCTTATAATATGTTCATACCATACCTTTAATAAACTATTAATTTCCTCATTTGTATTTGTAATCAAATTCTTCCTCCTCTTTCTTGTATGATATCTATATTTTATCTCAATCTACTAATAAGCTACTTATATAAGAATCGATAAATATAATTCAGAAAATTCGATTAATTTAAATTTGAAATTCTGTTCAAAATAAAGATAAGAAGCCATATTTACAAAAACAATATGGTTTCTTATCTTTTATCATTTATTAATAACAACTCTTCCCTTCAAGATTATTATTACATCATTTTATATTATGGTACTCATTCCTCTTTTTCAGATAATCCTTTTCACATTGTAACGGTTTGTATTCCACTATTTTCCCTGGCTTCTTTTTCGCTTCGCTAACAATCCATTCCCCTTTTTCAAGTTCAAGATGTTTTATTACATTTGTATCGTCTATTTCTTTATAAAGTAAAAATGCTTCAAGCGGCTTTACAAACAACCTAGGCTCTCCTCTATATCCACCACTTTCAAAAGCTTTAGTTAACGAATTATAATAAGTATCATCAACTCGACCGCCATACATGAAGTGTGCAGCTTCTAGATCTCTTTTATCAACTTCCCAAAAGCTATTTTCATCAAGTTTTAAATTAAACGTGGATTTAATGTCCTTCATTATATTCTTCACATACTTTTCATCTCGAACTTTTCTTTCTTCGAGATAATCCGAAGATAACCTTGGTGCATCTGATTGGGAATGTACAACGTGTTGAATAGATACACATAAAACAAATACGCTTAAAATATACAATAGTTTTTTCATATTTAAGTATCACCTCAAATAATTTAGATACTATATTATTTGAGGCTAAGGATATTCTTATGCTAGGAATGAGAAAAGTCCTATAAAAAGGCTATTTATAGGACTTTCCCTTTTAATATTCGTTTATCAGTTTCATCGGTGAAGCAAGTACCTTACTACTTTTCACATCATATAATCCTATAGGTGTTACCCGTATAAAAGGCAAGTGCGTGGCAGAAAAGAATAAAATCGTAAATGCTGGATCGTTATAGGTGTATCCTCGCTCTTGTAGTAATTCCACCATTTTTTTCTCTTTATGTATTAATTCGCTCATTTTTAAATCGGACATAATCCCGAGCAACGGTAATGCAATTTCGTGTAACACTTCATTTCTTTCCGCTATTACCATACCGCCACCTAGCTCTTTTACTCTATGAAAAGCTGTAAGCATATCTTCTTTCCTTTTTCCAATAAGAATGATGTCACCTGTACCGGAATAAGAGCTAGCAAGACCACCTAATTCTTTCGCAAAACCTTTCACAACTGTATTCAATCGCCAAGTACCATCACGAGCAATCATCATAAGGAAACACTCATCATGGTCAAGTGAAAGTTCATCACAGTTTAATTCGATTTCACTAACATATGGCTTTGTTATGACGTCGTTTAATAATTTTATACCCTTTGCATCATTGAAAATCATATCTTCTTTCTGCAAACACCAGTCTAATTGTAAAGGTGCTACTTGGAATTTATCCCACTCTATACTTACTGATTTATTTTTATTTATTCCGTCACGCTTCATCCATTTCCCCTTTGCAATTACACTAATCAGCACCGGGTTTTCTTTACTTTCCAAAATATTAATATTAGCGATTCTACCTGTGGCAATCGCACCATGTAAATGCTCCATATTATAATAACGAGCAATGTTATAACTCGCCATATTATAGGCATCTATAACCGGTATCCCTTGCTTAATCGCTATTTCTATCAATCTATTTGTCATTCCGTTTTCATAAAATGACGGATGTGAACCATCTGTTGTGAAAATGAATCTATCAAATTGTTTAACACCTAGTTCTAGCAATTCTTTTACTAAACTTTCTAAATCTGGACGGATAGAAGAATTTCTAAGAGAAACGGTGTAACCTTGCATAAGGCGTGTTAATGCTTCCTGCCCTGTCATCGCCTCATGATCACAATCCGTACCTAATAACTTTAACTTCGCTAACGTTGTTTCAGACGCACCTGGAAAATGACCTTCTACTTTCTTCTGTAACCGCTTTGTTTCCTGTACCCAATTTAACATTTCATCATCGCCATGTAATAGTTTTGGCCATGCTGTTAACTCCCCTCCTTGAAGAACATCTTCATGGTTAAGCCATTCCATTATTTCTTCACTATTAAACAATGATTGGCCATTTTGCAACTCAGTTTGTCCATCGAAACGGCACCACCAATACATGCTTGCCGGAATCTTTTTAAATTCATCTAATAAACGAAATGCTTCTTCACGTTGTAATGTGAAAAATAAAGTTAAATTATCATTAATAAAAGTTGTTGTCCCAAATTGCATTGCATGATTTGCTAAAGTCTCTGGATTATATAATTGATATGGATGTGCATGCGGTTCTATGTAACTAGGAACTACATACTTCCCTTCGCAATCAATAACTTCACAATGAGTAAATTGCTCTGGCAGTTTTTCTCCTACGTATACAATGCGGTCATCATAAACCCAAATATTTGCTTGCATCCACTCACGCATATATGAATTTAAATATGTCGCATTCTTTAATAAAATGTGTGGACTTCTCGTGCCATCTAGTACTTCAACATGTTCTCGTAATTGTTTATTACTCCATTTAAAATGATTTTGTGCCAATGTATTCAACTCCAAATCAATTCATAATTATTTTGGTTAAAACGAGAAATAATTAACCAACTAAAGTATATTCTATTCATAACTCCCCTTTGTAAGTCCCCTATACTCTTCATTATATGGAATGATTGAAAAAATAACAATTTTCAGAATTAAACACACACTCCTTTGATCCAAAATAAAAAGAATGCCATGCAATAATCTGTACCCTTTGTAAAGGACATTTTGAAAAAAGTTAGGCAACATCAAGAAGATGATTTCTGTATCCAACAGGAGTCATCTTTTTTAAATTCCATTGATATCTATA